>NZ_CABSQF010000007.1:0-152900 GCF_902479695.1 uncultured Phyllobacterium sp.
CAAGATGTCTGTGTTTGTCGCGTTTTGTATTGCAGTTGGAAATATCGCATCAGTCCTGATGGTTAACGGATTCCAGTTTCATTTCGACCGTATCTTGTTCGGGCCCCGAATCCGAACCAGCCTGGTAATCTTCGAGAGTGCCAATCTCGCTATGGACCGGACTTAATTCGGCGTGCCAGTGCGCGATTGCGCCCTCGATGGAGCCTGTTTCTGTAAAGAGGCGAATTTCAATCGGTATTTTAGGCCCTTCAACCCGGAAGGTCGTTTCCGCTGCGAACGACCCTGTTCCGGACGGGCGAACGCGGATTTTACCCAGTACATCCTCGCTGTAGATTTCGATCGTAAAAATCTGTCCGTAGATATTCTGATCAATATCCAGGAAAAACCGGACGTTCCATTCGCCGGCCGGAAGATGGAAGTAGGGACCATAGACGAGGCAGCGGGCCTGTCCGACGAGGTCGATTTCACCTGTCGCGGGCTCGCCTCCCTTGTCGGCAAGCAGGAAGCTTTCCTGTGGCCAGGTGAGAGAAGCGACCTGTCCCTTAAGTATTTTACCATCAAACGGTTCAATCGCGTGCTGCACAATCTTCAACAGCCCTTCCACCTTGTCCGGCTGATACACATCGTGCGGGCTGATCCTGGCGGCGGACTCCTCAAGGGTCGGAATGTGCCCGGTTTCTGTGGTTGAACCGGTGCTGTCCATGCCCAATTGTTCCAGGCACCGGATCATGCCGGCGGGTGTCAGCGAGACACCGAGCTGCCGGCACATTTGAGCGATGATGCGGTGGATGCGCACATTGCCGATTTTTGAACGGTCCAGATGGACGAGAAAGGGGTGTGGGCGCATTTGCGAAACGCAGGCAATGCTGGCCGACAGAGAGCGAACGAGTGCTATATCCTGCTTCGCGAACTGATGGATGAGATGTGCAATGGAATCCAGGGCGCTCTCGCTGAAGATGATGTAAGGTGTCTTTGAGCGGCATAGAAATGCGCACAACGCCGCATCGGGGTAGAGCGAAGACAGGATGACATTCTGGCTGCTCCGGCTTGTCCAGGCATTGCGCATGTCGTCCAACGTTTCCACGGACGCGTAATTGTAATCGTCGAATGCTTCGTCCGCTATGACTTTCAGGGCATGGATTCCCCAGGTCGACATCAGACCCGGTATCCCCAAAGCAATCTGAAGGGTCATCTGGCCTGTCTACCTCCCGCCGTTGAAGAGGTTGTCGTACAGTGAACTGACAGCCTGATGATATCGCGCAGGCGAGAAAAGTTCAGCCTGTTTGGGTCCGAGATTGGCAAGATGGCTGCAGAGGTCGTCATCGCGGGCAAGCGCCTTGACCGCATTGCGCAGGGAATCCGTATCGTAAGGATCGATCAACAACGCAGCGTCACCGGCAATCTCTGGAACGGACCCCTCCGTTGATGTCAGGACCGGTGTGCCAAGCTGCATGGATTCGAGGACCGGGAGACCAAAGCCCTCATAAAGCGATGGAAAGAGCACGGCGCGCGCGCCGCGGACAAGACTGATGAGAAGAGAATAGGAAACGAAGTCGAAACGATGGATTCGGCGGCCAGGAACAACCCGGTTTTCGACGTGTGTGTAGAAGCGAAACCGCTCGTCGTCGATGAGGAGCTGTGTCTGGTCGCCTTTCCAACCCGGCGCGCCGACGATGATCAGGGGAAAATCCACCTTGGCCGAGAGATAGGCTTCAACCAGCCTGGACAGGTTTTTCTTCGGCTCAAAGGCGCCAAAGAACAGAAAGTATTTCTTCCAGTCGAGATTGAAGATGCCGGCAATTTCATCGGCCGCCACGCCCTCCGGCTTTTCGCGTAAATCCAGAGGGACGTGGACGGCCTGATAGGTATTGGTGATGCGTTTCTCGTCTACCCCGAGGATGCGAATAATGTCCTGCTTGGAGGTTTCGGAGACCGTGACAATGTGATCGGCCGTTTTGGTCAGATGGCGCAGCAGCTTGTAGTGGTATCGCTTATTGTCCTCGGTCAGATAGGGCAAACGCAATGGAACCAGATCATGAATGGTGCAGATGTTCAGGCCTTTGCGCGCTCTGAGCGGCAGCGGATATGTGCAGTGAAGAAGATCAGGAGCCTTGTCGAATGACAGCGGCAGGCATTTCCCGAAAGTCTTGAAGTGCTGACGGGCTATCGCAAAGATATCATTGTGCGCATAGAGAAACTCTGAATCCATCAGGTTTCCCTGCAGCGATTTGACGATGACGGTGCCGGTCAGCGGAATGGGGGTAGGGGTCGCCCCCAACGGGGCGCCAATCTGCCGGCGCAGCCAGCGTTTCGCCTGGGCAACCGGAGCCAGTTTTCTGTTTGAATTATCGTCGAAAAGGATGACTTCCCGCAGGGCCGGATCTTTGGGGAGCTTGCCGCGAACCGAATGCACAATGCCCGTCTGGTAGTCGAGCTGGCGCGCGGTTTGGATCAGACCGCGTGTATAGGTGGCCACGCCTGTGCCCTTTTGCATGGATAGATTGAGACCATCATACAGTATGGTTCTTGCCAAGTCGGCTTCCTTTCAGGGCAGCGCAGAAATGCAAATCAGCCCAAAATCGTACAATCATGCGGGTTCGTGAGCCGACAAGACAAGCAGCCAGTCATCGCCAGTGTCATTTGCGGAGAGCTGTTCGGGCGTCACAACATGTGTCTGCCCCTTGAAATCCAGGCGCCGCAACGTGCCGTAGACCGCCGTCAACCGGCGAATGAATTCAACGCTGTTTGCATACCGGAGCGCATTAAACTCCATGACAATCATGGGCTTATGGCGTTCGATGGTTTCTTGCATCGCATCAAAAATATGTTCCTCCGCACCTTCCGCATCGATTTTTATGAAGTCCACCCGCTCGTAGGACTGACACAGCTGATCGAGCGTCGCCGTGCGAACATTGACGAGGGACCCCGAGACAGCGTCCGCGACGAAGCCGGGCTCCACCACTGCCGCGTTTTTGGGCTCATTGTGAGGGATGTAGAGGGAGACAAGCTTGTCGTTCGTATCGTTGAGTGCGATTTGTGCGAGGCGGGTACGACGCAGAAAACCGTTGAGATCGATGCTGCGCCTGAGAAAATCCATGGCATGGGGGTTGGGTTCGATGGCAAGCAACTGCCCCGACGCGCCGACAAGCTCCGCCAGCAGGACCGAATAGTAACCGAAATTTGCCCCCACATCGACGGCGACCATGCCATCGCGCACGTTCCGGGCACAAAACTGAGTCAGCCAGATTTCCCAGTACCCGTCCAGGAGAAGGTGTGATCCAAAACCGCGGTCCCGGGTGTCGATATAGAATTTGTAGCGGCCCAGAATGCGCGCAACCGCTGTATAGTCGCCGAGATAGGCGCTGCGTGCGAGGTTTTGAACGGCCAATTCCAGATCCGGGCGCTTGAAGCTTGCAATCTCATGGAGGTGAAGCAACGATTGGGATGGCATTGTTTACTCTCACGGCAGCTGCTCCCAGGGGAAGCATAGGACGGTAATGGTCTCGTTGTTCAAGTCCCCGCATATCGGCGGATCAGACGTTACTCTCTCTTGCCAGTTTCACTTCGTTGCTGCCGCAGCGCTAATGCCGATCGAGGTGGCGGACAGGGCAGGGGATGCGACACCCTGGAAGATTGCCATGACCTTCTGCCATTCGGCCCCGGATGCATTGGCAATGTAAATGACGTCGCGCGGCTGCATTTCGAATCTTTGCATTGCCAGCATCGTGCTCGTGTTCTTCATGTTGAAGCGGTACACCACGGGGATATATTCGCCGGAGTTGAGAAGCGGGTTGCCGGCGGGAAGGAAGCGTCTGGCAACGGAGGCGAGTTCGTAGCGCAGGACGAAGACTCCATTGGCATCAGCGCGGTTGTCGTTCAGGCCTGCCGCCTTGGCCAGCGCGTCGGCCATGGAAATCCGGGATGCTTCAAACGGAATTTCGGCATTGCGTCCAGCCGCACCCAATACAAGAATGGTGCGCGGTTCGCGCACGACGGTGATGAGATCACCGGATTTCAGGCGTATGTTTTCCGCCGGATTTTCGATAAGCACGTCGAACGGAATACGGGCAGTCACGCCATTGCGCGTCAACCGGATGATGCTCTCGCTGGCTGCTGCCCGGATACCGCCCGCTGAAGCGATGGCATCCAGTATGCGTTCGCCAGCACCCGAAAGGGAAATCCGCGCGCCGGAGGCAACCTCACCGGTGACGGTGACGGAATTGGCTGTGCTGCGCTGAATGGTGACAAGCGCCTGGGGCTGGACGGCCTTGCCGTCAAGGGCCGCTGCGATCTGGCGCTCCACTTCGGAGGGAGTCCGCCCGGCAACGGCAATGCGTCCGGCATAGGGCACGGCAATCGTGCGATCGCCCGAAACGGTTTGCGGCGGAATGACCGTCGATCCGCCGGAGGATTGTTGAAAGCCTGCTGCGGTGATGTTGCTGCCGAACAGGCTGCCGGGCGGCGCTTCCCACAAGTTGACGCCAACCACATCGCCGACTGCAATGCGCAGGTCGCTCGTGCGCGGCCCGGCGCCAAAGCGATTGACGAGGCTTTCGCGCGGCCGCGTTGCCGCATAGGAAAGCACGGCGTCGTTCACATCGACCATGGCGTAGTTGGTGTGCGTTTCCGTTTTCCGCTGCTCGACGATCTGCGCGGTTGAAGGACCCGAACCGGGAAGTGCGCAGCCGGAGAGGGCAATTGCAGACATCATGGTGAGAACCAGCCCCGCCGATGCGGATCGTCTCGGCTCCAAATACCGATGAAAGGGATAGAGTGGCATCACGATGCTTGGCAGTGAAGGTCCAGCTTGCCTTTTCAGCATGTCTTACGTGCTCTTTTCGTGAAATCGCATCATTGCCGACGGGCTCATTCCATAGGCATTCCGATACAGGGACGAGAACCGTCCCGGATTTGAAAACTGCAGGTGCATGGCCAGGTCGGTGACATTGCGCGCACTGCCGCTGACGATTGCATCATGCGCCGCCGACAATCGGTACGCACACAGGATGTGCATGGGGCTGGTATCGCGATATTCCTTGAACATACGCTGCAGTGCGCGGGAACTGCAGCCTGCCGCCGCCGCAATTTCATCGAGCGTGATCGAATTGTGAATGTTCTCACGCATGAATGCTTCGGCGCTCTGCAGATAGCGCGGTGAAATTCTCCGGGAGGACTGGCTGCTCAGGGCGCTGACGTTGTCAGGCTTGGTCATGAACAGCTTGGCGAGCAGCAATCGTTCATACACGCCCGCCAGGACATCGCGGCCTGAACCCGCGGCCGCCGCTATATCCTCGCTCACGTAGCAAAGCGTCTGGTATAGCGCGGAAGCACTGCCGGTGCGGAAATCATGCAAGGGCGAGAATGCGAGCTCCTGAAAGTACGGGCGCCGCATCAGGCGTTCGAAGTGTTCACGCAATGTCGGTACCGGAACAAGATAACTCACCCAGGAACTGGCCGGATAAAGTTTCGCCTTGACCCCCGGGCGGTCGAACACGCCGGTGGCGGTTCCCGCCGGAATATTCTGTATCTTGCGGTTCTTGGTATCGATGAGATCAACCGCGCCCTTGAGCATGAATACAAAGCTTAACGTTGCACCAATACCATTGGATGCAACTTCCAATCGGCCGCTTGTTTCACCATAAACGATGGATGTCTGATGTAATGGACACACCTGGCGTTTGAAGCCATAACGTCCCTGTTCATCAGGGAAGCCCGACCAGCGCCAATTCCCGTCCATCTTTTCAACGTTGCTGGATATGTCTCCGCTTGAGCTCGAAAGAGATCTGTATTCAGAACGTTCCATCGGATTCTTATACATTCACTCCCCCCAAAAAACCCAAATACCTCAAGCAACTTCTACAAAGGAAGTTCAAGATCAACTTTAGACGTTCAAGGAAGTTCAGACTACGAGAAGTTTTACAGAAATAGCAACTAAAGAAATTGTCATCGCAAGTTTTTCACTTATTTTGATTAATTCAAAATTTAAATACAAGTTTACATATCCCGTACAATACAAAACAATTGTTCAAGTCGTGAGATTTTTGAACACTTTTTTCAATATATATATTGATACGAGAGGAAATAAATTGACGTTTATTATATATGTTTGTCGTGATGTGTATAATTTACACGCGTGATGCCAAATCGCGCACGTCGGGGATGGACGGCGCCTTGTATGGATGAAATGTCGCGGCGAACCAACCCGGGAGATCGCACCTGCTATCCCCCGAAGGCATTTACACGACAAAATTACGGGTGTGCTTGACGGGGCAGAGGCACCCATGGTGCCGATTCTACCGGAAATGCGCTATATTTTACCGTTCGGATTGAGGGGCGATGCATCCACGGCCGCCTGAATCGTTCTTGACGTGACGGATGGGCGCGCTCGGTTGGCGGCATCGATCATTTCGTTGGTTGGATCACGCAAGACATTATACACGATCGGAATGGCCGCCTTGGCATATTCCCGGTATGTCTGACGGACAAAATCCGGAATGCTGTCCCAGCTGTGGCTTCCAGTATATTTCTGGGCGTGGATAGCCTTTGCCATGGATTCGATCAGCTTTTCGTGTGTATTCATATATTTCTTCTCACTTCTTTGATAACTTCAAGGCAAAAAGAACGATCAGTATGTAATTTACTTGTACATATGAAGAGAGAGAATTCCGGTATCTGAGTAAACATCGGAAATTAACTGGGTTGCTGCAAGAGGTTTTCCATAATTGTTCCAGGGGAAATGGAATATATGGTTAGCGCAGCTTTCTTGCAGGCTGAGAGCCTATGGTCCCGCAACAGTTTGGCGATGGTGAATTCAAACACCTGGCGCTGCGTCGCAACGGTCCTTCCAGCGCCAGTGGATAATAAATATTGACCATTATAGTCATGTTTAATAACAGGGTAGCCGGATTTGCACCATGCAAGCTGCTCCGATGGCGGAAGGGTTCTCCTTCCCTTCACAAGATACGGACCAATGACAGCATTCTCCAATTCATCACCGGCCATGATTGGCAACACCACCTTCCATGACGTGGTCTCGAACCAGAATGGCCTGGTGTACCGCGTTTTCGTCTACCGTCCCGGCGGGGAGCCGCCAAGCGATGGATGGCCGGTGCTTTACATGACCGATGGCAATGCGGTGATCGGCACGGCCGTCGACGCGATGCGGGCGCAGGCGAGTTATCCCAGCGGCACCAATGTGGCTTATGGCGTGATTGTCACCATCGGCTATCCCGTGGACGGCGCCTATGATCCGTTGCGACGCTCCTGGGATCTCGGGCCGCCGCCCGGACAGGTCTATCCGCCGTTCTATGCAAACACCCCTGAAGTCAGGACCGGCGGGGCCGGGGAGTTCCTGACGTTCATCGAAGATCAGATCAAGCCGATGATCGAAGCGGATATTCCCATTGATCGCAATCGCCAGGCGATCTTCGGTCATTCCTTCGGCGGCCTCTTCGTACTCTACAGTCTCTTCACCCGCCCATCGGCCTTCACAACATGGATTGCGGCGAGCGCGTCGATCTATTGGGAAAATTGTGCGATCAACGCCTATCTTCCCCAATTCGAAGCAGCGCATGCGACGCGGCCGGGGGCGGCGCTTTATCTCTCCTGCGGCGAGTACGAGACGGACAAGCTGGCACCATTCCAGCACGGTGCGGCCGACGAGGCGGACCGGCTGGCGCAGAAGAAAATCACGTTGAATGATGTTCATTCCGTCGAACTCATGCGCCGGTTGAACGCCCTGCCTGACCGGCCGGTCCGGACGCAGTTCGAGATTCACGCCGGTGAAAACCACATGTCTCTGCTGCCGGTGGCGGTCAATCGTGCCATTCAGGCTGCCTTCGCCGTTGTAAAGCCACGCCAGGACGGTTGAACACAGCCCGGGGGAAGGGAGAGGCCCGATGCTGCCATACGATCGTCTCACGGATTTGCCGGAGGCCAGCCCGGCCCGGACCCTTGGGCATCCCGCTGCGATTGATATCTGGTGGTGGGCCTTTACTGAAGGCCAAACGGATTGGGGAAAGGTCAGGTCGGCACTTTCCCAGCAGGAACAGGAGCGGGCGGCTGCGTTTAGGTTCGACCGGGATGCCACCGGGTTCATGGCAGGGCGTTACCTCCAGCGCAGCGTCCTGTCGCTCTACACCGGAGACGCGGCGGAGGACTTGAACATTGCTGCCGGCGAACACGGCAAACCGTATCTTGCCGGCGAAACGGCGCTGGCATTCAATCTCAGCAATACCAATGGTCTGGCGGTGCTTGCAGTCAGCCGCGCGTGTACGGCTGTTGGCGTGGATGCCGAAATGCGCTCGGCGACACTTGAGGCCGGGGCGGCGCAACTCATCTGCTCCACCGCTGAATTTGCGACGCTCTCGATGCTTCAAGGCGCCGAACGTGAGGCGCTGCTGCTCGCTTTCTGGACACTCAAGGAGAGCTTTTTGAAGGCCACCGGCCACGGGCTGGCTGTCGAGCCGCATCGGCTGACTGTGCGGGTCGATCCGGTAAGCCGGGCAATCCGCGTGGAGCATGATCTGCCTGGAGATCGGGACAACTGGTGCCACCGCCTGCTTCTGTCTCCGAGCGGGCATATGATTGCGGTTTGCGCGCAATCGGATCGGACAGGGCTGGTATTCCGCCAGCAGAGCCTGCCCGATCCGATTTTCCGGTTCTAGTAATCCACGGCGATGGACTGGCCGATGGTCTCGTGCCCGCTCGACAGCCAGTTGACCTGCGAGTCATGCGGCTCCAGATCAAAGTGCTCGTGACCTGTAAGCGTGTTGATGATGTGGGCGCTGCGCCATGCCATCAGGCTCAGTTGAGAATCGGCGATGCCGTGGCTGTAGCGCCCGGCGTTCTGGGCAAAAATGCGGTTCTGCTTCGGACCGTTCCAGTTGAGACAGTATTCGTCATTGAGGGCGGGGCGGCTGTGACGGTCGAACTGGATACGGTCCTGCAACCCGGAGAGGGCCTCGGGCAGTTTGAACTGGTAGCCAGTGGCGAGAATGATGGCATCGGCATGGGCAACCTCGACACCGCTGTCAAAACGGTTGCGCACGATCAGCCTATAGCCGTCCTTGTCCGCTTCCACCTGAATCACATCGCGGTTGGGCGAGAGCTTTGCCTCGATGCTGCGGCCTTCCAGATAGCGCAGGCTGTAGAGCCGGCGGTAGATCGCGTTGATCGTTGATAGCGAAAGGCCGTCGCTGGTCAGGATCGAAGCTTTCAATGCTTCGAGCTTCTGGTCATTGTTGAGGTTGAGGTAGGCATAGACATATTCCGGCGAAAACACCTGATTGGAGAAGGCTGTGTCGTTGATCGGTTCGAAATTGTGCCGGCGGCTGAACCAGTTGAGCTCTTTCAGATTGGCTTTGGAGTTGAGCAGGGATTCGACCACTTCGCCGCCGCTCTGGCCGCCGCCGATCACCGCGATACGGGCTGCATTGAGGTCCGGCAGCCGGAATTTTGCTTCGCAATTGTGGAAGCAGCGTTCGCCGAGGAACGGTGTCGCCCATGAAGGGACAAAGGGCGTGGTTCCTGTTCCCAGCACGATGTTCTTTGCGGCCACACTGCCATTGTCGAACTGCACCACGAACCTGTCCTTGTCGTGTTTGACCTCGCGCACGGCAGCATCAAATGAAACATTGTCGAGCTGTCCGGCGACCCAGGCAAGATATTGCGCAAACTCCCGGCGCGGCACGGCGTCGTAATGGGCGTTGAGGAACGCATAGAGGCGCTTGTGGGCCACGAGATAGGACACGAACGACCATGGATTGGTCGGCATGACGGGTGTGACCAGGTCCTTCAGATAGGACGACTGCAGCTCGACATCGGGCAGCATCATGCCGGGATGCCAGTCGAAATTCGCCCGGCGTTCGTAGAAATGCGCCTTGAGGCCGCCGAGGCTGTCGAGCAACGCCGCAAGGCTCAGATTGGAAGGTCCGACACCGATACCCGCCAGATCGAGGGTCTCGTTCGGCTGGCGCGTATGATCATTGTTCGCAAACATGGCAGTCATCAGAATTCCTTTCCGTGATCTTGATTCCAAAGGGCCCTATCGGGCCTCGTCCAGCCGGTGGGAGAGGCGGCTGTGGAATGCCTGTGATCCGATTACGTGCAGATGGTTGGTGCCAGAGATGATTTCCGCCGGATTGGCCCGGGGAGAGTAGCGCCGCCAGTCGATCAGGTTGAGACCCCGATTCAGGCTGTCGTCGGCCGCCCAGGAATGGATCGGCACGTCATGCGGCTTCAGTTCATGACGCCTGAAAATCAGAGCGTTATCGATGAGGATCCAGAACGTGTGTTCGCGGCTGCTGATATCCGGACCATCCGTCGGCAGCTCGTCTTTCTCATCGCCGACAAAGCGCAGGAACTGCTCATAGGTATCCTCGTCCATGACGTTGAGCAGGCGGTCCCATTCGGCGCGCATGGCGGTGCGCGACAACCACTCCTGCACGGTCGCGTGCAACTGGTCGCGTTCGCCCGGCTTGAAGCGCGGCTTGGCGCCGATGGCGAACTCGGTGCCCAGATCACAGACGTCGACCATGGTGATCAGCCGCAGATCAATCTCGTCGCCGAGCTTGCGCGCGGTTTCATAGGCGAGCAGTCCGCCCCACGACCAGCCGAGGAAATAGCAGGGCCGGCCTTTGCTTTCGCGGCGGATGTATTCCACATAGCCTTGGATGATATCGTCGACGGATGAGCCGATTTCCTTCTGCTCGGAGAGCGAATAGCAGATGAACCCGGTAGCGGGTTGATCGGCGCCGAGATAGTCGACGAGTTTGACATATTCGCGCGTGCTGACGAGAAGGCCGGGGAAGCAATAGAGCACGGGCTTGGTTCCGGATGCGCGCAGCACAATCACTTCGCTGCCCGCCTCGCTATTGCCGTTTTCAACGACCTCCGCGAATGCACGGATCGTCGGATTGTTGAAGAGATCGGCAATCGTCGTGCGGTTCTGCGGCTTGCGCTGCCGCAGGGCCGTGAGGATGCGGATGGCTCCGAGAGAGTTACCACCGATGGCGAAGAAGTTGTCTTCGACGCTGATCGGGCTGGTTTTCAGGATGTCCTGCCAGATATCGCGGACTTCTTCTTCAATGGCGCTTTCCGGTTCGACAATGTTGCGCTTCATCGGCGTCGGTGCGGGCAGGGCGAACCGGTCGAGCTTGCTGTTGGGATTGATCGGCATGGCTTTCAGCGGAACAATGGCCGAAGGCACCATATAGGCGGGCAGCATGCGTTCCAGCGCCGCGTGCATCTGCGTCACATCAAGCTCAATGCCCTGTTTCGGCACGGTATAGGCCACCAGCATCTTCTGCCTGGTGGCTTCGTCGTCTCGCAGGACGACGAGCGCCTCGCCGACACCGTCAAGCTGGAGCAGCGCGGCTTCGATTTCACCGAGCTCGATGCGGTAACCGCGCAGCT
This sequence comes from uncultured Phyllobacterium sp., assembly GCF_902479695.1. Classification (NCBI taxonomy): domain Bacteria; kingdom Pseudomonadati; phylum Pseudomonadota; class Alphaproteobacteria; order Hyphomicrobiales; family Phyllobacteriaceae; genus Phyllobacterium; species uncultured Phyllobacterium sp. The sequence continues at coordinate 11,416 of NZ_CABSQF010000007.1, forward strand.
TGACCTGATGGTCAACGCGGCCGACGAATTCTACGGTGCCGTCTTCGCGCCAGCGGGTCAGATCGCCCGAGCGATAGAGACGCCCGCCCTCCTTGGAGAACGGGTCGGGAATGAAACGGTCGGCTGTCGTATCGGCTTTGCCGATATAGCCGCGGGCCATGCCTTCGCCGGCGATATAAAGTTCGCCCGTCACGCCGATGGGGCAGGGGTTGAGGTCGGGATCGAGGACATAGACGCGGCGATTGCCGACAGCACGGCCGATCGGTGCATAGGTGCCTTCGAATTTCTGCCCTGCGCGCACTTTCCAGACCATCGGTGTCATGATGGTTTCAGTGGGGCCGTACCCGTTGATCAACCATTCGGACTTCAGAGCCGTGGACAGGAGATCGAAGGTCTGCTGGGCAAGTCCTTCGCCGCCGAAGGAATAGAGCCGCATCGGCGGAGCACTGTCGGTGAGATCAGCCCATTCCGCCAACTGCTGCAGATAGGTGGTGGGAATACTGGCATTGTTGGCGCCGTGCTTGCGCATGGCGGTCAATGTTTCCTCCGGGGTCCACAGGGGCTGGTCCGGCAGAATGATGCTGCCGCCTTCCATCAGCGGGTTCATCCAGCGTTCGTGTCCGCCATCGGAGCTGAAGGGCAGGAACGGCAGTTCGCGCGAGTCCGCGCTCATACCGTAGACGCGCGAGGTGTTCTGCATGTGATGGGTCAAAGGCCCATGTTCGACGGCAACACCCTTGGGCAGGCCGGTTGAGCCCGATGTGTACATAATGTAGGCGAGCTGGTCCTTGTGGACTTTGACGTCAGGGACGCTGTCCGGCTCCTCCGACAGGTCGAGTCTGTCGAGTTCGAGGATGACCGCATCAAGGCCTTCCGGAATACGGTCAAGCAGCCAGCTGTTGGTGAGGATGACCTTCACGCCGCCATCGCGCAGGATATGGTGGTTGCGGCTGGTCGGATGATCCGGCTCGACGGGGATATAGGCGCCGCCCGCCTTGAGCGTGGCAAGAATGCCGACGATGGCTTCGGGAGAACGCTTGACGGCAATCGCCACGCTGATGTCGGCACCGATGCCGAGCTTGATCAGCCGGTGCGCCAGCCGGTTGGCGCTGCGGTCAAGCCTGGCGTGGCTCCACACGTCGTCGGCAAAGATGATGGCCGTCTTATCGGGCGTGCGCTGGGCATGGGCGGCGATGTGTTCATGCACCGCTCGGTCATCGTTGATAGTGTCATCCTCATAGGGAGCCGAGAGAACATCGAGTTCATCCTCGGCGATGAGGTCGATATCCTTGATGCGGACCTGTTCTCCGGCAATGGCCTGGGACAGGATACGTTGAAAATGGATGGCCGCGCGTTCGATCAATGCCGGCTCATAGATGTCTTCGGCATAGTCGAACAGGCCGGCGAGCGTGCCGTCCGCCTTCGGGGTCAGCACCAGTGCCAGTTCCGCATCCGAGCGGGGCGCGACGGCCGGCACATGGTCTTGCGCCAATGCGGAATGCCGGGGCGGCTGACGGAACTCGAACAGGGATTTGACGATCGCGTCCTGTTCCCGCTCCTCATGCGTCTGGATTTCCTGCACAAGGCGTTCGAACGGAACGAGATATTCCGTTCCTGTGGCAACCGCCGATTCAAGCGCTTTGCAAACATCCAGAAAGGCAGTGCGCGATGTCAGTTCAAGCTTCAGCGGCAGGATTTGCTCGCTGCGCGCTATGGTCTCCTGGCTCGTGGATCCAAGCAAAGTTCCGTACTGCAGCGAATAGGTGCCGCTGTAGCGGGCCAGGAGAACAGCAAAGGCGGCGGAAAGCAGCTCTTTAACCTTCAACCCTTTCAGCGTTGCATAGGACTGGATGCCGGTCCAAAGCTTCGCATCGTGTGTGAATGGCACGCGCTTGCGTCTGGCGCCGGCATATCCGGCAGCATTGAAGCGTGTGGGCAGGGTCGTCGCATTGTACTCCTCGCCAATCAGATCGCGCCAATGGGCGAGGGCCGCCGCAAATTGTGGCGTTTCCAGCGCTTCTTCTTCGCGCACGCCGCGCTGCAGGCTGTCGCCGGGAAGCACTGGCAATTCCCTGCCCTCGGCGAGCGCGATGAGATCGCTGCGCAGAATGGCAAGCGCTGCCTCATCGCAGACGATGGGATGCAGCACGATTGTCGAGATCAGTTGGTCGTTATTTCCGGCAATCAATTGATAGCGGGCGGAAACACCGTTCAGGAGATCGAAGGGGCGGGCAATGAAGCCCGCCTTTTCCGTTTCGGCTTCCGTCGCGCTCAGAGGATTGCTGTCACTACCAACAATCTCATTGGAGGGAACGTCGCCCGGAACGGAAAACTGCTCAATGCGGCCGCCAGCAAAACGGCGAAAGCGCGTGCGCAAGGCGCTGTGCCGCTGCGCCAGCCGGTCGAGGGCGCCCTGCACCTGATCAAGTGCAACGCCCTTCTCCCATTGCAGGGAAAGCACCTGGAAGGGAAAAACCGTTGAGTTGCCGATCTGCTCGAGCGACCAGATGCGCTTTTGCGCCAGCGTCAGCGGAAAGCTTTCGGCCACGCCGCTGGCGATGCCGTCCACGGTAACCGGTTCATTGGGTTCGGGTTGAGCGAAGAGTTTGTTCATGGTGTCACCGATCTGTTGTCTGAAAGGGATTGCTGGCAATCACGCCATCGCCTGCCGCAGCGCGAGCGGCCGCGGATCAACCCAGATTTTCTTGATTTCAATCAGGCATTCCTCGCGGGTGCCGCAAAAGCTTTCCTTGCTCCAGCCGATGGGCAGAGCCTTGTCATTGGACCAGACGGAATAGCGGTGTTCCTGATCGCGAACGATGCTCCAGGTCTCTGGCGACGTCTCGGCATTCGACATCATGCGGGCTCCTTGCAGAATAAAGACATGACCAAGAGACGGATGAACCCGCGCCCGATTTAAGCGGAACGGGAGAAAAATTTTTCAAAGTTTTGGCTAAATCGAGCGGTGTGCCGACCGTCTCTGTAGCAACCATCTTGTCAAAACTTGCCAGCGAGCAGGCTGCGGAGCGCACCATGACCCTTGTTTCCAGTATCTTCCAAGAAGCCAATGTTTCGCCGCTTCCAGCTTCGGGCCTGTCGTGCTTCCTGAAATCTGCCGAAATGAAAACGCCGGGTCAGATGCTGATTTCAACTGTGGCCGGGCGCTATCTCGCGGATGTCGAGCCAAGGGCTGGAAGTGTCCGCGTTCGTTTGCCGGATTTGAATGCCGACGAAACCGTTTCGGTTCTGGCCTCGGCCATCGAATTTCTGTCGGCGCAGTCGCGCAATATCAGTCTGGTTGAAGTTGACAATGTGCAGCCATCGGATTTTCCGATGGGGATGCACAGCGGCAATTCCTTGACCGTCGATGTCAGGGAATTCTGGCAATGGCCGATGCCGTGGATTGCCAATCCCGCCTGGCCGCACCCGCAGGTGCACGTCATGACCAATGGCCAGTATCATCCCAAACGCCCGCGCAAGCCGGTCGGCGTTGTCTATGAACGTTACATTCCCTGGCTCGATCAGGTGCTTTCGTTCCGGGCTGCGGATCCGCAGACGGATCTCGGGCATTTCCATCGCTGGATGAATGACGAGCAGGTCAATGTGATCTGGGAAGATGGCGGCGACAGGGAAAAACACGCCGCCATTCTCGAGGAGCGGCTGCGCGATCCGCATATCCTTGCCCTGATCGGTTGTTTCAATGGCGTGCCGTTCGGCTATTTCGAGGTCTATTGGGCTAGGGAAAACCGCCTCGGGCCCTATTATGACGCGCAGGATTACGATCGCGGCTGGCATGTGGCCATCGGCGAGCCGGCCTATCGCGGCAAACAGTGGATCACGGCGTGGCTGCCGTCGCTGATGCATTTCATGTTTCTCGACGATCCGCGCACCCAGCGCATTGTCGGCGAGCCGCGCGCCAGCCATGAGCAGCAGATCCGCAATCTCGACCGATCGGGCTTTTCCAAGGTGAAGCACTTCGATTTCCCGCATAAGAGGGCCATGCTGGTCATGCTGTTGCGCGAGCGCTTTTTCGACGACAGGCTTTGGGTGCCCGCACCATGAATCCCGAAGAAATCGGGCAGATGAAGCCAAGGCGCGCCTATTTTGCGCCAGACGATCTCAACGATCCGGCGCTGACGCGTCTGATCTTCCGGCTCGGCCTGCCGGCCGTAGCGGGCCTGTCGATCAATGCGGTGCATCACACGATCAACATGGTGTTTGTCGGCATGATCGGCGCCCATGAAATTGCCGCCATCACGGTTGTCCTGCCGATCCTGATGATGATCGGCGCCATCGGCGAGGGGCTTGGCGTCGGTGTGGCGACCGCCGTCGGGCGTGCGCTGGGCAGCGCCAATCCGCAGCGCGCCAATGTGACGGCATCGACACTCATGGTTCTGACGGTGCCGCTGGGTATCGTGCTCACGACAGGCATTCTTGTCTTCCGGCGTGAACTGCTCGGCCTGTTCGGTGCAAGCGCAGCGATCATGCCGCTTGCCGAACACTACCTGATCATCGTCGCCTTTTCGGTGACGTTGACGATGCTGCAGATAGTGTCGGATTTCATCGCCATCTCGGAAGGCAATACGCGTTTCAGCATGTGGACGCTGCTCGGGTGTTTTGCCCTGAATATCATTCTCGATCCGATCATGATCTTCGGGTTTGGCTTCGGGCTCGCAGGCGCCGCCATGGCAACCATCCTGTCTCAAATTGCGGCAATCGGCGCCTATGCACTCTATTTCCGCAAGCGCATGGGCACACTGCACCTTTCGGCGCGCTTTGCCGCGTTCCGGGCGGATATATTGAAACCGGTATTCTCCATCGGCCTGCCGACGACGCTGACCAGCATGCTGAGCAGCATCAGCTTCGCCGTACTGTTTACCTATGCCGGGTTCTATCGGGGCGACAGCGGCATTGCCGGCGTCGGTATCGCGCTGCGGGTTCTCACTCTGGGCATGCTTCCCATCGTCGGTCTGTCGCTCGGCGGCCAGGCGGTCCTGAGCTTCGCCTGGGGCGCGGGGAAGACGCCGCGATTGCTGGCGGCATCGAACCTGCTCCTGATGCTGACCTCGGCTTTTTCCGTGGCCTACGGGCTTGGCGCCGTTCTCCTGCGCTATCCCATTGCAGCCATTTTCACCGATGATCTGGAGATCGCCCGGATCGCCGCGCTGACCATCATCGTCACCCATATTCCGTTCATCTTTTTCGGCATGCGGCAAATCCTTGTCGTGCTCCTGCAGGCACAGGGCAGGGCGCGGCTCGCCGCCACGATCAGCATCGCGCAGAACGGCTATTTCCTCCTGCCGCTGCTGTTTGTCCTGCCGCATTTCCTCGGCTTTGACGGCCTTCTTGCCAGCCTGTTCCTTGCCCCTGCGCTGACCGCACTTCTCTCTGCCGTCATTCTTTTCACCACGCTGCGCCAGCTGCGTGGCGCTACCGATCTTCCCATCGCAACCTTCAACAACACCGTGTCTGAGAGGGCATCATGAACAAATCCATGCCACCCCACGAATTCGATCCAATGGAAATGCCGGACGACCTGTTTTCACCGGTCGATGCGGCTGCCTTCAATGCGGTGTCGCCGCCGATCTTCCAGACGTCGCTCTTCACCTACGACACCTATGAAGCCATGGAAGATGTGTTTGCCGGGCGTGCGCGCAATTACATCTATTCGCGCGGCGACAACCCGACGGTGCGCGAATTCGAACTGCTGACCGCCCGCCTGGAAGGCGCGGAAGACGGACGCGGCTTCTCCAGCGGTACGGCCGCAATCACAGCGACCATTCTCAGCCTTGTCGAGTCCGGTGACCGGGTGGTTGCCGTCCAGCATCTCTACAACGATATCTACCGGCTGTTCGTGAAGCTGCTTGCCCGGTTTGGTGTCGCGGTGGATTTCGTCGACCCATCCAATCACGACGAAGTGCGCGCGGCGTTGCCCGGTGCGAAGCTGCTCTATCTGGAAAACCCGACATCGATGGTGTTCGAACTGCAGGACATCGAAGCCCTGACGTCCATGGCCAAGGAATATGGCGTGACGACCGTCATCGACAATTCCTGGGCAACGCCTCTCTTCCAGAAGCCGATCCAGCACGGCGTCGACATCGTCATCCACGCCGCTTCGAAATATCTCGGCGGCCACAGCGATACGGTGGCGGGCGTTGTTGTCGGGCCGCGTGACCTGATCGCCAAGATCAACAGCTCGACCTATCCCTATATCGGCGCAAAACTCTCGCCGTTCGAAGCGTGGCTGCTGCTGCGCGGCATGCGTACGCTGAAAGTGCGGCTGAAAGAGCACATGCACAACGGGCTGGTCCTCGCCAAGCACTTGCAGCAGCATGACGATATCGCCCTTGTCCGCCATCCCGCATTTTCGGATCATCCGGGCAAGAAGACGCTGACGGGCTTTTCCGGCCTCTTCGCCTTCGATTTGAATCCGGACATCGACGTCGCGCGCTTTGTCAACGCGCTGCGCCATATCCGCCTTGGCGTCAGCTGGGGCGGACCGGAAACGCTGGTGGTTCCTGCCAAAGCCGCCTTGCAGATTCCTGACCGGATGACCTCCTTCGTGCGCTTTGGCGTCAATCCGCAGACCATCCGTTTCGCTGTCGGTCTGGAGGAGCCCGAGGTCATCTGGAACGACATCCAGCAGGCGCTCCACGCCGCCAGGTTGTAGGCCGGACACAGGCAAAACAAAGTTGGTCAAGGCGGGTGAAAAAGACGGACATTTCGTCGAACGCGCCTTGACTCGGACAACATGACAAATGTAGTCATGTTTTGAATATGAGAATAATACTCATATTAAATATCGAATAGTCTCAGGGTTTTAACGGGGGTTTGGTCATGCGGGGTTGCAGGACGATGATTTGGAACGGGGTCAATTCAGCTGGGCGCAAGCAGCGTTCGCACAAACGTCTGCTGATGACCACATCGCTGGCAACGCTCATGACTGCGAATATCGCCTATGCGCAGCAGGCGCCGACCATCGAGCTCAATCCGATTGTCATCAACAGCGGCGACGATGCCACTGGCCCCGGCAATGGCTATCTCGCCAACAGCACCTTGACAGGAACAAAGACGAGCACGCCGCTGCGCGAAGTTCCCCGTTCTGTTTCCATTATCACGCGCGAACAGCTGGATGACCGTCCGTCGCAACGAATCGAGGATGCGCTGGCCTATACGGCGGGGGTGACCAGTTCGCCCTGGGGTGTTGACGAACGCTATAATCAATTCATGATCCGTGGTTTCGACGTCGGCCCTTATGCGGTATCTCGCGACGGGCTGCCGCAGCGGACCATTGATTTCTCCGGCTTCAAGGCCGAGCCTTACGGACTTGAGCGCATCGAGGTGATCAAGGGGGCGGCCTCGGTGCTCTATGGTCAGAACGGCGCCGACGGTCTGGTGAACCTGACGACCAAGCGGCCAACCAAGGACCCGCTGTATAGCGCCTATGCCGGCTATGGCTCGCACAATACCTATGAAGTCGGTCTCGATGCCGGCGGCCCCTTGGACAAGGAAGGCGTGTGGACCTACCGCCTGACGGGGCTGTTCCGCGAGGGGCATGAGGCGATTGATTTTTCCAAGAACAACCGCGTGTTCATTGCACCGGCGATCACCTGGTCTCCCAGCGCCGACACCTCTCTGACGGTCTTCGCCAACTATCAGTGGGATAAGCTTCCGCCCAATACGTTCCTGCCTGTTGCGAGCCCGCTTCATCCCAACCTGCCGAAGTTCTCGCGCAGCTTCACAACGTCGGATCCGGATTTTGACCGCTTCAACGCCAATCATGGCTCGATCGGCTATTCTTTCGAGCATCGTTTCAACGATGCCTGGACGGTTCGCCAGAATCTTCGCTACACCTCGCAGGACACGGATTACCGGCACCTCTATTACACCCAGATGCTGGATGAGCAGACCCTGGGCAGAGCCGCCTTCACGGTTGATGAAACGGCGACCATCTTCAGCGTCGACAACAGCGCGCAGTACGACTACCAGTCCGATCATATCAAGAACACGCTGTTGATGGGCCTCGATTACAATCGCTACACGGTTGACGGTCACAACGGATATGCACCCGGACCCGGTCTCAATTTCGAGAACCCGGTCTATGGCATCGATGTGCCGATGCCGGGAACGATTGTCGACCGGAAGACCACGACAGACCAGGTTGGCATCTATGCGCAGACACAGACCAAGATCAACGATCGCTGGCTGCTCAATCTCGGCGGGCGGCAGTCCTGGTTCGAGGAAAAGACGGATGACCGCCTGAGCAATACAAGAACGGATACATCGGACAATGCCTTCACCGGCAATGTCGGCCTCGGCTATCTCTTCGACAATGGCATCACACCCTATGCGAGCTACTCCACCTCGTTCGTGACCAATATCGGCCAGGATGCCCTGACCGGCTCCCCTTATGCCCCGTCAAAGGCGCGGCAGTACGAGGTCGGCGTCAAGTATGATCCCGATTTCATGCCGGCGCATTTTACCGCTGCCTTGTTCGACATCACGAAAACCAATGTGCTGGCCTTTGTCAGCGACGGCGCATATCGCCAGATCGAAGAAGTGCGCCATCGCGGCTTTGAGTTCGAATCCACCGTTGATCTCTTCCACAATGTCAGCCTGACAGGCAGTTACACCTATCTCGACGCTGAAATCACGGCCAGTTCTCTGCCCGAAGTCGGCAACCGCACGCCGATGGTGCCCAAGAACCAGGCATCGCTCTGGGCCAAGTACACCTTTGACTCCGGCCTTCTTCAGGGGCTGAACATCGGCTCCGGTATCCGCTATGTCGGCAGTTCCGTCGGCAGTGGTGCCAGTGGCAAGCAGGTGAACGTTCCTGACTATACGCTGGTCGATGCGGCCGTCAGTTATGAGAAGAATGGATGGAAGGGCGCGCTCAAGGTCAGCAATCTCTTTGACAAGGGCTACTATTCCACCTGCTCGACCGACTATGACAATGCACCGATGTGTATCTACGGCGAAGGCCGGACAATCAAGGGTACCTTGTCGGTCAAATTCTAAGGTCAAACATCAAATGAACGGAACGTCCTTTTCCCTCAGTGGTGTCGGTTTCGATATCGACGGAAGAACCCTGCTTCATCCGCTGACACTGGACGTTCCGAAAGGGGAGGTGGTCGGCATTCTGGGCCATAACGGTTCCGGCAAGTCGACGCTGCTGAAAATCCTGGCCCGGTTCCAGGTGCCGACGCGGGGGCAGGCTGATTATCACGGCCAGCCGCTCGCCTCGTTCCGCCCCAAGGACTATGCCAGGAAGGTTGCCTATCTGCCGCAACAGACGCCGGACACCGATGGCATGACGGTCAGGGAAGTGGTTTCGCTCGGGCGTTATCCCTGGCACGGGGCGCTTGGTCGCTTCTCGCTCACCGACCGCACCAAAGTGTCCGAAGCCCTTGAGTTGACGGGACTGACACCGTTTGCCGACCGTATCGTGGACACGCTGTCCGGCGGCGAACGGCAACGCGCCTTTCTCGCCATGCTCATTGCGCAGGATACGGAATGTCTTCTGCTGGATGAGCCGATCTCGGCGCTCGATATCAACCACCAGATCGAAGTGATGAGCCTCATCCGCACGCTGGCGCATGAGCATGATCGCTCGGTCCTGATCGTCCTGCACGATATCAACATGGCCGCGCGCTTCTGCGACCGGCTGATCGCCCTGTCGGGCGGCAGGCTTGTGGCCCATGACGAGACCGATGCGCTGATCACGGCCGACAAGCTCAACGCCATTTACGGGGTTCGCATGGGTATTTTCCGCCATCCGGAAACACAGTCGCCCATAAGCTACGTTCTCTAAGGATCGGGATATTGATGATGGCCGCGCTGCGCCGCCGCGATTTTCTGTTCGGCTCAAGCCTTCTGCTCGCATCGCCGCTGCTCGCGCGTGCTGCCAGGGCTGCGCCGCCGCGCATCATTTCGCTGGACTACGGTCTGGCGCAGACGCTGATCGAATTCGGCACGCCGCCCGTTGGCCTGATCGATACACAGGGCTGGTATGACTGGGTCATGGAGCCGCCCCTGCCGCCGGGCATTGCCAATGTCGGTTCGAACTATGAGATCAATATGGAAATGCTGCAGCTGCTGCAGCCCGATTTGATCATTTCGACACCTTATCTCGAATGGATCAGGCCGCAGCTCGAGACAATCGCGCCGGTCAAATCCTTTCCCATCCATGCGCTCGGATCCTCGCCATATCCGCACATCGTTGCTGCAACGCTGGAGCTGGGGCAGATCGTCGGGCAGCCGCAGGAAGCGCAGGCCCTGATTGACCGCACCGAGCGGGAGCTGCTGGCGGCGAAGGCGGCAACCCGGCGTCTCGCCGAGCAGAAACTGGCCATCATGACGTTTTTGGACGCCCGCAACATTCGGGTGTATGGCCCTGGCGGTATCTTTCAGGACGTTCTCGACCGGCTCGACCTGCACAATGCCTGGACAAGAAGAACCAATGAATGGGGTTTCAGCGATGCCGGGCTTGCCGATCTCATTGCCATTGGCGACAGCCGCATTTTCTACATGGATCCGGTTCCGCCGGATGTTCTGGCTGGCTTGGCGGGAAGCCCTCTATGGCAGGCCATGCCCTTTGTTCAAAGGGGCCATGCCGAGCGCATGGCCAGTGTGCTGATGTTCGGCGCATTGCCGTCGGTCTCCCGCTTCGCCCGTCTTCTGGCTGAGGTAAAAGTCTAGATGTTGCGTACGTCGTCATCCCAACGTCTGATCTGGACAGGTGCTCTGTGGCTGGTTGCGCTCGGCGTTGCTGCTTTCAATCTGTGGCCGATGATCGGCAAGCTCGGTGTTGATGCCGTTTTCCTGCCCCCGCCGGCAAGCGACGGTGAGGCGGTTCTCCTGCACTACAGCCTGCTGCCGCGTCTGGCCATGTCCGTCGTCTGCGGCTTTGCCCTCGGGCTGTCCGGCACGCTTTTCCAGCATGTGCTGCGCAATCCGCTGGCATCGCCCTCGACGCTGGGTATCGAGGCCGGGGCGCAACTGGCGCTTGGCGTGGCGATCCTGTGGTTTCCGGCCTTGCTTGGCTGGAGCCGGGACCTCACCACGGCCATTGGCGGGTTCGCGGCCATGGCCATCGTCTTTGCTGTGGCGTGGCGTTTCCAGTTCCAGCCTGTCACCGTTATCCTGGCGGGTCTCGTCATGGGGCTTTACTGCACCGCAATCACGACCATTCTGGTGCTGATGAACAATCATTATCTCGCTGGCCTGTTCGTCTGGGGCGGTGGCTCGCTCAATCAGAACGACTGGCGCGACGTCAGTGCACTCCTGCCAAAAATCGCTTTCTTCACGTTTCTGGCGTTTCTTCTCGCCCGGCAACTGAATGTGCTGACCCTTGGCGAGGCGGCGCAGGGGCTCGGCATGAAGCTTCAAACCACGCGTGCCCTGACCCTCGTGGTTGCCGTGGCATTGACGACATTCACGGTGAGCGTGGTCGGCATCATCGGCTTCCTCGGCCTCGCCTCGCCAGCCATTGCCCGGGCGACCGGCGCACGGCGCATCAAGGATCGGCTGATCGTCGCGCCCCTTGTCGGTGCGGGGCTGCTTGTCCTGATCGACCAGCTCCTGCAGATGCAGGCGGCCGTGACCGGCATCCTGCTGCCGACCGGCGCTGTGACGGCGTTGATCGGGGTGCCGGCATTGCTGATCGTCATGTTGCGCCGCAAGGCCGCGGGGCAGCCGACAGCCGCTGCATCGCCGGTGCGCAGGAGCCGGCACCCGGCGCTGATCCTGACCGCGCTTGCCGGTCTGCTGCTGCTTGCCTGTGTTACCGCCGTCTTTGTCGGCCGGGGCATCGACACGGCCTGGGCCATTCATACCGGCGCCACGCTGGACTCCCTGCTGCCGTGGCGGCTGCCCCGGCTGATTGCGGCGCTGTCTGCCGGAACCATGCTGGCGCTTGCCGGCAGCCTGCTGCAACGGCTGACCGGCAATTCCATGGCCAGCCCCGAGGTGCTCGGCGTCAGCGCGGGTACGGCCTTTGGGCTGCTCTGTGTCCTGTTTGTCGTGGCGCAGCCCGATTATATCAGCAGGTTGCTGGGCGGTTTTCTCGGCGCATCCGCCGTGCTTGTGGCGCTGTTTGCCATGAGCTGGCGCAAAGCGCAGTCGGGCAACCAGTTCCTCATTGTCGGCGTCTCGCTGAGTGCGTTCCTGACGGCGCTGATTTCAGTCATCCTGGCATCGGGCGATCCGCGCGCCATGTCGCTGATCAGCTGGATGACGGGATCGACCTACAGTGTCACCGGCCCCGCGGCGATCATTTCGCTGATCTGCGCTGTAGCGGCAATGGCGGTGGTGCCGGTCTTCCTGCGGCCCTTGCAGCATTTTGCGCTGGGCGAAATGTCCGCCCATTCCCATGGCGTCAATGTCAGGACATTCCGCATCCTTATCCTCGGCTTTGCCGCCCTGTTGACGGCTGTCGCGACGCTCGTCGTCGGGCCGTTGAGCTTTGTCGGTCTGATGGCGCCGCACCTGGCCCAGCGCATCGGACTGACACGCGGATTTCCGCATCTTCTCGGTACGGCTCTGTTTGGCGCGTTGTTGATGGCGGTCGCGGATTTCATCGGCCGCACGGCCTATTTCCCGTGGCAATTGCCGACGGGATTGATCGCGACGCTGCTGGGCGGTCCGGTGTTTGCGCTGCTGCTCCTGCGCCCGCGCAAGGCGGCTAAGCAACTTTGAGTGATTGCTCGCAGTAGCGGTGGGCATCCTTGATCATGAAGTTCACCAGGGTGCGTGAGACGCCCAGTTCTTCCGCAATATCCTTCTGCGGCACACCTTCGATGCGGTGGCGGATGAACGCGTCGTGGGTGCGCTTGGGCAGATCGTTCAATGAGGTCATGACCCGGTTGAGCGCCTCTGTCATCACGATACAATCAAGCGCGTTGACGCACGGCGCCGGCACGGAATCCACACCGTCCATCGGCATGAGATTCTTCTTCTCATATTGCCGCTTGCGCGCCTCATCGAGCGCAAGATTATAGACCATGCGGCAGGCATATCCGACCGGGCAATGAATGCAATTTGTCTGCATGGTGCAAGCTTTGACGATGGCGTCATGAAATATATCTTCCGCCTGTGCATGGGAGTGCAATACACTTTCGGCAATAGATATCAGTTTATTTTTGTATTTAACCAGTGCATCAATAAGAACATTTTCATCATGAAGACTCTTTTCTTTAGGCATGATCTTTATTCTTTTTTGCATAGGATTGTATTGCCGCTCATGGCAACATGAGATACGGCCAGAAATATTTCAAATTTTGAAATATCCAGCTTTGCAACTATCGCGAGTGCAGCTATACAAGAACTTGAGAAAAAGAGTCAAGTTAAAGAAAATGCGATTTGAAGAGGCACCATCAAAGCGGCGGCAAGCCGGGGATTCGAGGGTGGTTCCGCCCGAAGCGATCAAAAAGAATCTACCGGATATGTCGTTTGGCGCGGTCGACCCGGCTGCGTCGGCCTGCTAAGCCAAGCCTGTAGTGAATTGACAGTGGATACCCGATCACCATGAGCCGTCTTGACAGCTTCATCCGCCGCGTGACGGCCCAGCGCGATGTTCTCAACCATATCAGCGACACGGTCAGGGAATTGCCGGGGCCGGTGCTGGAGCTGGGTCTCGGCAATGGCCGCACCTACGATCATTTGCGCGAGCGGTTTCCGGATCGGCGGATCATTGCGTTTGATCGGGCATCCCATGCCTACAAGGCTTCCACGCCCGATCCGGAAAACATGATTATCGGGGAAATCAGGGAAACCGCGCAAAGCTTTGTCGGCATCGACGCGGCCCTGGTGCATGCGGACATCGGTACGGGCTATCCGGACCAGGATGCCATTACCCAGACATGGCTGCCGCAGCTGGCCGCTGGACTGCTTGCCCGTCACGGTATCGTCGCCAGTGGCCTGGCGCTGGATCATCCCGCGCTTGAACTGCTTCCCTTGCCTGCCAGCGTCAAGCCGGGACGTTACTTCCTCTATCGCCGCCGCTGATCCCGCGCGCCAAAGGGCATATGTCGCGCGCCCCTTACCCGAAACGAATGCTGCTTTCCTGCGGAACAATGTAGACCCGAAGCGGAAGCGCCCGCCCGCGAATGGCAACGTCCCTGACCTCAAGTCCTGCGGTATCGGAAGCGGCGAGGGTGACGACCGGTTCTGAAACCACGAGGGTTACGTCGAATTCCTTGGCAACGGCTTCCAGCCGGCTGGCGACATTGACGGTGTCGCCAATCGCGGTCAGGCTCTTCACCGCGCCGTACCCCATCGCGCCGACAATAGCCGGACCGGTGTGAATGCCGATGGCAACGCGCAGGGGCATGCTCAGCTCACCCGCCAGTTCATCGTTCAGCCGTTCGATTTCCTTGACGATGATTGCCGCCGCCTTCAACGCGTTCTTGCAACCGTCGGCGGCAGAACCCGTGAGGCCAAACAGCGCCATTGCCCCATCGCCGATGAATTTGTCGAGCCGTCCCCCCGAACGCTCGACGGCCTGGCCGACGATGGCGAAGTACCGGTTGAGCAGGAAAACGATATCATAGGGCAGTCGGGCTTCCGTCAGCATGGTGAAGCTGCGGATATCGCAAAACAGGATGGCGATTTCGCGCTCCCGTCCGGGGCTCGCCTGCTGGCTGCCTGCCGGTACGATGCTTTCAAGGCTGGGCACGAGAAGCGGTGCAACACTGATATTGGCGGTTGGATGCAACTGGCAGGCGAGACGCACGCCATAATCCGCCCCGATACGGGTGAGAGTGGTCTGCTCGATCGGTTCGGGCGGAGGCAGGGTCTCGGCGCCCTCCAGAACCTGGACACGACAGGTTGAACACCGGCCTTTGCCGCCGCAGACCGCGTAATGCGGTATGCCGCCGAGGCGGCTGGCTTCAAGGACGCTGAACCCGAGGGGAACGCGCACGCTTTCGCCATCGGCATACCGGATTTCAATCTGGGTCGCACGCTCGCGCCAGCGGCGGCGGATTCGCAAGGCGACAACCAGCGCCAGCCCGCCGCCAAAGGCGCCGTACAATCCGGTCTTGATCAGAAACTCGTCTTGCTTGACCTCGGCGCGTTCGGCTGGGGAGGCGTAGCGCGTGGCATTGAAGTTCTTGTGACCCTGATAGCCCGATGAAGGGAACTCGCCGTAGCCCGAGGCGGGCGACATGTTGGCGATGGTCCGGCCGGTATTGGCAAAACCAAGCAGGGCGAGAACCGGCAACAGGATGGCGACGGTCAACAGCACCGGTGCAGCGCTTTGATACCATTGCCGGTAGCGCAGCCAGAAATGGATGCCGATGCAGCCGTGGCACCAGATGACGATCAGGGCGAGGGTCTGCTTGACGCCGTTGAAGGGCGAGGTGATCCAGAAACCGCGTATGATCGCTTCGTAGCTGTCGTAGTAGTTGGATAACTCATGGCGGATGCGCGTGCCGACCACGTGGTCGATGATGAGCAGCGGGATCACCAGCCCCAGAATGATCTGCAGCGCTTCACCCACCGGCATGTAGAAGGTCCGTCGCAGGTAGAGTGCCCGCATCGCGAGCATGACATGCGTGACCGCAGCGCCGTAGAAAAGGGTGGTGCCGACGGGATTGCGCCAAATGGCGAGAAACCATCGGCGTCCTTCCTCGGCGGCGGCAAGCGAGATGAGGTTGAGCGCGTGATTGGTCAGATGCAAGGTCAGGAATGTGAGCATGATCAAGCCCGATGCCAGCCGCGCCCTGCGCAGGGACCGCTCGGAAAGCATGGGTGCTATCGTTGTTATCGTCATGAATACCGCATCAATTCCCGCATCTTGTCAGCCATATGGTTTCCCCTGTCCTCCGTCGCCGTGCAAAGCTTATGCGAGCCCATCTGATTTGGCGAGCGGGAGGCGAGCGATCAAGCGCAATGATGGCTTTTTGACAAACAATCATGGCGGTACAGATCAAAAGATTGTTAGTGTCAGACGCCCCGAACCGGCTATAGATTTGCCGGAATCGGCACGCGTTCGCCGAAATGGTTGAAACGATTGTGAAATACTGGATTGCGTGCGCATGCAGGTTGCCTTTTACGCGCCCTTGAAATCACCCACTCACGCGACGCCGTCGGGCGATCGTGAGATGGCTCGGCTGCTCATGTCAGCGCTGCGCAAAGCCGGACACCAGGTCGAAGTCGTGTCGGAGCTGCGCAGCTTCAGCGCATCGCCTGCAATCGAAGAGCGCGAACCCATCGCCGCGGCGGCGCGCGCCGAGGTTGAGCGCCTCACAGGCCTCTGGCAGACCGGACGAAAGCCTGATCTCTGGTTCTGTTATCACCCCTATTACAAGGCGCCGGACCTGATCGGCCCCGTCATGGCAGCGGAGATGGCTATTCCCTACATCACCGCGGAAGCATCCTATTCGCCGCGCCGCAATGCGCTTGGCTGGACCGGGACGCAGATTCTCGTGGCCGAAGCGGTGCGCGCAGCAGCGGTCAACCTGTGTTTTACGCAGCGCGACATGGATGGGCTCGCAAGCAATATTCCCGGTGCGCGCCTTGCCCGGTTGCAACCGTTTATCGATACCGCGCCTTTTCGTGAAAGCAGCGTCGGGCATAATCCGCATCGGCTGGTCACCGTGGCGATGATGCGGCCGGGTGACAAGTTCCGCAGCTATGAAATGCTGGCCAAGGCTCTGTCACGGATTGTCGAACGGCCCTGGACCCTGATGATTGTCGGCGACGGTCCGGCCCGCAATGACGTGCAGGCGCTGTTTGCCGCTTTCGGTGATCGCATCCAGTGGCTCGGACAGCGGAACGCCGGTGACATTGCCGCGTTGTTGCGTCAGGGTGGTGCCTATGTCTGGCCCGGTTGCGGCGAAGCCTACGGTATCGCCTATCTTGAGGCACAGGCAGCGGGTTTGCCGGTTGTTGCGCAGGCAACGGCTGGCGTTCCCGAAGTAGTCGAGGATGGTGTGACCGGTTTCCTGACGCGGGACGATGATGTGCCGGCTTACGCCGCCGCCATCGCCAGCCTTTTGGATGACAATGATCTGCGGCAGTCCATGGGCGCGCGGGCGCGGCGGTTTGTTCTGGAGGAGCGATCGCTGGAGAATGCGGTACGACAACTGGATGCTGTGCTGACACAATTCATGGGACGGAGCCGATGACGGAAGACCCAATCTGGCAGCCTCTGCAGGCGGAACTCGCGCGCTGGATCCATGCCAGCCGCAGTGCAAAATTCTGGTTGCGCGATGACGATGCAGTCGAGCCGACCGCCGCGCTGGACCGCCTCATCGGCCTGGCCAACGATTTTGACGTGCCGGTGACGCTCGCGGTGATACCAGCCCATACGGGCGAGGCGCTGGCGGAACGCCTTGCAGCGGAGCGCCGGATCTGCGTGGCGGTTCACGGCTGGTCGCATGAAAACCATGCGCCGAAGGACCGGAAGAAGCAGGAGCTCGGCCCTGACCGCCCTCACGAGTTGGTGCTGCGGCAATTGCGCGAGGGATGCGTGCTGCTTGCCAGGCTGTATCCTGATCGGTTTGTGCCCGTTCTTGTGCCGCCCTGGAACCGGATTGATGCGGCACTCCTGCCCTATCTCAAAGCTTGCGGGTTCAAGGCGCTCTCCGTGTTTGGCCCGGCCAAGCCGGTGGAAACCTCGGTGCCGCAGATCAACACCCATGTCGATCTGATGGACTGGCACGGCACGCGCGGCTGCCGCGACCACGCGGAACTGGTCGGCGCCATCGTGGAACAGCTGCGGCTGCGGTTTGACGGAAGCGGTGAGCCAATCGGGATTCTGACCCATCATCTTGTTCACGACGAGTCGGCATGGGTATTCCTGACCAAGCTCTTTCAGGTCGTTGCGCTAACCCCGGGCGGGCGCTGGCTCTCTATTGCTGATCTGATGAAGAGCCAGAAGCCAGGGGGTTAGAGATCGATGACCTGACCGTCGCGGGCAGCAAACGTCCCGCTGAAGCGCTCTCGGGCCAATGTCTCGAATGCGTCGATCTCGTCATCGGTGCGCGAAGGCGCGTGATGGAAGAGCGCCAGTTTGCCGATCTTGCCGGCCGCCGCCAGCTTGACACCGTGCTGCCATGTGGAATGGCCATAGCCGAAGCGCCGCGGCATCTCGTCTTCCGTGTAGGTACAGTCGTAGACGACGAGATCGGCACCATCGATCAGGCGCAGCACGGCCGGGTCGAGGATACCGGCTTCGTGTTCCGTGTCGTAAATGAGCGCGAGTACCTTGCCCGCCCATTCGATGCGGTAGCCGATACAGCCGCCGGGATGGTTCAGGCTGTCGGTCCGGATGGTGACGCCCTCGCGCGGGGTCAGCACATCGCCGGAGCGGAAATCGCGAAAGCCAAGACTTGCCTTGCAAATATCCGGCTCGACGGGGAACCAGGGTGGCCGCATGAACTGGCGGACCATTTCCCGGGTGGTCATGATCCCCGCCAGGTGGCCGGACCAGAGCCGTACATTCATCATCGGATTGTAGAGGGGGGCAAAATACGGCAGGCCGATAATGTGATCATAATGGCTGTGGGTGAAAATAATATCGATCTGGTCCACGCCTTCCACCGACAGGGCATCACCCGCCTGACGCAGGCCGGAGCCCCCGTCAAAGATCATTCTATGTTCACCGCAACGCACTTCGATACATGACGTGTTTCCGCCATAGCGTTCAAATTCGGGGCCGGAAACTGGTACGCTGCCACGCGTTCCCCAGAATTTCACCCGAAATATCTCTTCACTCATACGTTTCTCACACCCAATTCCCCGTTTTTTTGGTCATCGTAACCAAACTGCAGACGTTATGCGAGGCTTGGATTTTGTTTTATTGGCTAAGTGCGCAATAAAAGTCTGCCATTCAGCATATGTAGGCGATAGCGATTTGTTTTTTAAGCTTTATGACAATCGCTGATACAAATGTATAAAATCATCGGAACATCTGATTCATGTCCTCATCCGCATTTCCGCCTGTCGCCATCATCGCAGATGCCCATTTTCACGATCTTTACGGCGATTATGATTTTGCCGGGGTAGAGGCCGGCGGCCGGCGCATGACAGCGCGGCGCCTGACGGATACGGTGCGCTCCACCCGGGTTTTCAACGAAAGCTATTTTGCCCTGCGCACGGCCCTGGACGAGGTCGTGCAACGGGGAATCAAGCAGGTCGTCCTGCTCGGGGACTATTCCGATGACGGGCAGGTTTCGACGCTGAACGCACTTCGGCTTTTGCTGGATGGCTACACCAAAGCGCATGGGCTGGTCTTTACCGCTACTCCGGGAAACCACGACATATTCGGCCCCGAAGGGCGGCATCATGCCAAGCGCCTGCTCAACCCCGACGGCACATACACCATCGTCGCCAGTGACAGCGCATTCGTTGACGAGGATGCGGACGGGATGGTCGTAACGGACAAGATGTTCTGCGCAGGCTATCCCGAGGGATTGCGGGCTCTGCCGGATCTCGGGTTCTTTCGCCGCGCGGGCGATCTGCACTGGGAAACGCCCTTCGGGCTGGACGATGCGCCGGAACAGCGGCTCTATCCGGTGCGCTCAGCCGACGGCACAAATGAATACCGCCTGATGGATGCATCCTATCTTGTCGAGCCGGTGGCGGACCTCTGGCTGTTGATGATCGACGCCAATGTTTTCGAACCGCGTGACGGCGATTTCGAGCGCGGCAGTTCCGGTGCATTCATCGACAGCACCAATGCCGGCTGGAATGCCATGCTGCGGCACAAGCGGTTTGTCATGGAATGGATCAAGGACGTCACGAGGCGGGCGGAGCTTGAAGGTAAGAAGCTGCTTACATTCTCGCACTACCCGATGCTGGATATCCTTGATGGCACGCATGACGATGAAAGGCAGGTCATCGGCAACACGGGCTCGGTCAAGCGGATGCCGCTGCCGGATGTTGCCGCCGCGATGATGGATGCCGGGATGAGGATACATTTCAGCGGCCATCTGCACGTCAATGACACCGCGAGGGTTGCGCAGGATGCGTCCTGGCTGATCAATATCGGTGTGCCGTCACTGGTGGCATTTCCGCCCGCGTTCAAGGTCGTCACCTTCGAGGCGCAGACCCTTAAAATTGAAACCGTCGGGATTGACCGACAGGCGATCGATCCGCGCCTGAACGCCCTGTACCGGACCGAAATCGATCTGACCGGCAAGAAGATCGGAAAGATGCTCGATGCCGCGGATTACGGAGCCTTCATCTCCGAGCACGTCGATCAGCTGGTCGTGCACCGGTACCTGCGGCGCGAGTGGCCCAGGGACATGGCGCGGGCTCTGCCGTTGCTCACCCTCGGTGACCTGCTCACACTCAGCCTGTTCGATCAGCCCGTGGATATGGATGCGACCATCATCCTTGTCCATGCCGAGCGCGGACGTGCCGAGACCAAAGCCAGGCTGGATGCCTTGCTGGCGGGCAGGGAGGTTGCCCTCGAGTCTTTCGACGGGATCACGGTGCAGGAATTTCTGGGCGACTGGTACCGCCTCAGAATGGGCAGCGAAATGGCGCTCGATCGCATACCAGCGGGAAGACTGGCCATCTATCACATCCTGATCGATGTTTTTGCCGGGTCCGATGCATTGGAAACGGGCGGCGCGCAGGAGCTGTTTGCCCGGATTGTGCGCATGATGGGCTGCTATCTCTCAGGATTGCCGTCGCGCCATTTCAGGATCGATCTTGCCACCGGCAGCATCGAAAAAGTCTGATAATTTGAAAAATGCCGGTCAGTGCTTGCTGCGCTCTTCCGAGAGCTCCGCTGTCGTATGGCTCAGCCGGCTGGCGAGAACCCGCATGATTTCGATGGTCATCTCGGGATAGTCGCTCAGCAGCTTGAGAAAATGCTCCTTGCTGATGCGCAGGGCTTCAAGCGGGGTTGAGGCCGTAACCGTGGCCGTGCGCAGGACATCGCAAAGGATCGCGATCTCGCCGACGATGGAATCGTGCTCGACTTCAGCGACCTTGATCTGTCCGTTGGGTGTATCGACGCTGACCTCGGCCGTACCCGACAGGATAACGTAGGCGGCATCGCCCATATCGCCTTGACGGAACAAAGCCTGATCCGCGCGATAGCTGACGCGATCCGACGTAAAGGCCAGAAGCTTGAGCTTCGCTGGCGCCACACCAGAAAACAGCGGAATCCGCCGCAACATTTCGACTTCGTCTTTCAGAAGCATGAACGTCCAATACCCCCAAGTGCCACTCTACCCAGACATAGAGTATTACGATACCAGTTCTTTGAATATACCGTTTTTCTCCAAAAGAGTCGCGTGTGTTCCATCTTCGACCAAAGCTCCGCGATCGAATACAAGGACGCGATCGAACAGGTTTGCCAGTGAAGAATTAGCCAGCACCCAGATGATCGCGGGTGCGTGACCTTCCTCATGCAGATCCTGCATGATATTGCGCGTGATCTGATCCTGGACACGCTGGTCGAGTGCAGGCAGCGGGCGATTGAAAATCACATAATCGGACCGCTTGAGCAGAGCCCTGGCGACATTCAGCTTCTGTCTTTGCACATTGGTGATGCGTTTGCCGCCCGATCCGACGTCGAAATCAAGGCCGATAGACAAGACGCTGTCATAAAGCCCGAGTTCGTCAAAGAGATTGCGCAGGATGACGCGAATCCGATCCGGCCCATCGGCCTGCGCGTATCCGATCCTTCCGAACAGAACATTGTCCATCAGGTTAGCCGAAGTAATGAATTTCTTGGGATCGTAGCGTTCAATGACGGCCTTGAGATCATCCGGCAAATTCTTGTGGAAGCGAAGCCGTGCCTCGACAATTTTTGCCATGAGTTCATCGGTCAACAGACCGAAGCGGTGCCGCGGCTCGATGTAAGCAAAACTCAGGCGGATGATATTCGATCGTTCATCAGGCGAGGCGGCGTCAAAATCGCGTCCCTGCAGCTTTTGCAACAGCAATTGATAGGCCGGAATATCGTCTGCCGTCATAAAGGTGAGCTGCTGGAAGAACGGATGGTCCGGCGGCAGGTCCTCGAACAGTTCGATGGCGTTAGCCGCAATTTCCAGACCCATCTTGTAAAGATCGACATTGAGGCCGCTCTCGCGCAGGATCGAGCGGAAATAGGGATGGGCGGCAAGTCGAAGGTTGGTCATCATCGGCCGCTTCACCGTGCCGAAGAGGAGATTTTCACCGATGGTTGCCTGCGGATTATAGACCTTCGGTTCAAACGGGACGACGAGCCCGTCAAGGTTCTCGTCCTTCAGGGTTTTGCGCAGGGCCTGCCGCAGTTCGACGATACGGCCCGTCAGGTCGGAATGGGTTGCGGTGTCCACCTGCGAGCGAAGCGCCAGATCGACGATGTCCTGCGAGATCATGACCGCTTCGAGCACCGGCCGCACGACGCTGAAAAGATCCTGGGGTCCCGTGACGCCGGCAGATTGGTAGTCGACCCAATCACTGTTGAGATCAAGGTCCGGGTTGCCGGCAAGCCGCGCTTCGTTGATGTTCCATTTGTATTTGGCGGCCTTGGTCCCGTCATATTCGACCTTGGTCAGGGGCGCATGCTTGAGGCCATAGAGAAGGTTGTCGCGCAGCGTTCCGTGGAAGAAATAGGCATCGGAGGCGGCATAGGCGATGCGCCGCCCAGTGATCGATTCCGGCAGCTCGAGAATATCGGTGCCGTCAATGGTGATGCGGCCGGAATCAGGCCAGATCAGGCGGCCGAAGGCTTCCGCCATCGCCTCGCCGCCGCCGCCGCTTGCGCCGACGATGGCCACCGTCTCGCCCAGTTTGATCTCAAGCGAGACGTGCTCGACAAGGCGCGCACCGCTATCGTCGGACAGGGTAAGGTTCACCGCATTCAGCGAATGTTCCAGTTTTCCCACCGGTTCGCGCACAACCGCCTGGATATGCGGATCGACAAGCATATCGACATTGAACTGCTCGACGACCTGCGCATATTTCACCTGCACATCCTGGCGCGACTGATCCCAGTCGATCAGTTCCTTCAGCGGTCCGGGCAAATCCTTATAGGCATTGATGACCGCAACCAGCTGGCCGATATCCAGCCGGCCCTGCAGGGCGAGAACGCCGCCAATGGAATAGAACAGGAAGGGCGTGATCTGTGCGAGGAAGTTGTTGATGAATTTGACCAGGAATTTCCACTGGTAAAGATCGTAGCGGATGGAGAAGATCAGCCCCAGACGCGCCGCAATATCCGCGCGTTCATAATTGGACGTGTCGTTGCCGTGAATGGTGCCGATACCATCGACGATCTCACCGACGCGGCCCGAAAGTTCGCGTGCCGTCAACTGACGCTGCCGCCCGAGCTCCAGCAATCGTTTGCGCATGCGCGGAATGACGACGCCCTGCACGGCAACAATCCCGGCGGCAATCATGCCAAGCCAGAAATTCTGCAGAATGATGAAGACAAGCGCCGTGATGGCCTGTCCGCCGAGGAGGGCTGGCTGAACGAATGCATCGCCGGTGAAACCGCCCATCGGCTCCACCTCATCCTTGATCATCGTTGCAATTTCGGCCGATTTCACCCTTTTTGAACTGGCTCGGGGGAAACCGCAGAACGCGATCGATCAATTCAAAGCGGATGCGGCGCAACATGCGCTCGCCCAGCCGGCCCTTATAGGTGTTGATGTAGAGCTTGAAGAGGCCGTTGATCACCACAAGCAGCAGAAACACAAGGCTCAGCGCCATCAGCATTTCGAAGCGCGTCAGCTGGAGCCCTTTGAAGAACATCACCTTGCCGAAATAGGGCAGCGTATACTGGATGCGCATGAAGGTCTGCGTTGCGCCTTCCACTTCGAATCCCGTGCCCTGTATGGGGCCGTTGACAATCTGTTTCGGCAAATCGAACGACAGGAAATACGGGATCATCGAGGCCGCAACGACCATCAATATCCATATTTGCTGGAACCGCGTGTTCGACCAGATATAGCGCGTTAAACTTTTTTCCATGGGTAACCGTAAGCTGTCAAATAAGCTGAATTCTGAACAATTCGAATAGGTTGTATTCCGGTGAGAGCCTCCTTTTGAAACCGTTCGGTGCAATGACGTGGAGGGCAAAAATGGATGGTAGTGTCTATATCTTCCGGGATTGGCAGGAATCCCCCGAACCTTTCAACTGTTCAGTTTACAACACAGGGTAGCCGAACGCTATATGGTCACACCCAATTGTATGGATATCCGGGGGGCTGGGGCACGGACGTTTTTCCGTCCCCGCTCAGCACGCGGAAATGTCTCCGTTTACGGCTCGCCCCGCGATGCGCGATAAGCGGCCATGAAACGCGGAGCCGCTTCGGCAACGGCGCTCAGCGAATAGCCGCCCTCCTGCACGATAACCGCAGGCAGATTGACAGCCCCCCATAGAGCGCCGATTTCCGCATAGGCGTCCGTGGTCACCTTCAGGCGTGAGAGCGGGTCGTCGTGGTGGGCGTCCCAACCCGCCGATATCACCAGCGCCGTCGATCCATGCGCGGCCACGGCGGCGGCAAGCCGACGGTTGGCGTCGATAAATGCGGCATCGCCGCTGCCTTCGGACAGAGGCAGGTTGAGATTGGCACCCTGGCCTGCGCCTGCTCCCGTTTCGTCGGCATAGCCGCTGTAGTGCGGATAGTAGTTCGATGGGTCGGTGTGGGTGGAGCCGAAGAACACGTCGTCACGGGTGTAGAAAATGGCCTGGGTGCCATCGCCGTGATGGGTGTCGAAATCGATGATGGCAACGCGATCATGGCGCTTGCGCAGATGCTGGGCGACAATGGCTGCATTGTTGAAATAGCAGAAACCCGCGGCGCGGTCCGCATAGGCGTGATGGCCGGGCGGGCGGCAAAGGGCGAATGACTGGCGCGCGCCATTCAGGACGGCATCGGCAGCGGCAATGGCCGTCTGGGCCGAGGCATAGGCAGCCGCGTAGGTGTGCTCCATCATCGCGCAGGACAGGCCGTTGATGTACCAGCCCGCCTGACCCAGAATGCCTGTCGGGCGCGGACGTGCGCGCACGCCGAAATCCCGGCCGGCGCCCTGATAGGAATTCACATTGGGCAAAACCTCCGGCCCGTGGTTGGGCAGTTGCATGAACCTGTCATAGGCGGTTTGCAGGAATGCGACGTAGTGATCGGCATGCACGGCAAGGATGGGATCGAGCCCCGCATCGCCCGGCTCTTCCTGCGCCAATCCAAGTTTGGCGAGAGCATCGATCAGGGTATGGGCGCGTGCCGGGTTCTCAAGCGGGTCGGTGATCCTGCCATTGATCATGTATTGCTTGGGTTGATGGGCCATCTGCCGGCTGTCAAAGAACAGTTTCATGCGTTCCGTCGCTTTGTCGCGGTGAGTCGTAGCGAAAGCTTATTCGCTGCCGCAGGCAATGCAATCCGGGAAGTCTTGCTGCAACCGAACCAGCCCCGCCCTGATTGGTATTTCACGGGGCTTTGCTTTTACTGATCATGCTTAACCGGAACTTAACGGGCTCATCCTAATGTAGAGATAAGGGGCGGGGTCCCCAGAGTGAATCACCTTGGGGATTGATAATGCGTTATACGAAAACGTTCCTTTCTGCTGCCTCCTTCTTCTCTCTGCTTGGCAGCCATGTTCTTGCGGCTGATCTTGGTCCGGCGACTTTTCCGGAACGGGCGCCGTATATGCCAGTTGAGACTGCATCGGGCTGGTATCTGCGCGGCGACGTTGCCTACAATTTTTCGTCGACGGTCAAGGCTCACGTTGATTATCCCGGCGGCAGTACGCCAAGCGAATATGAGTTGAAGCGGGGCTTCTCGCCCTTCATCGGCGTGGGCTATCAGTTCAATAACTACCTGCGTGCGGACGCAACCGTCGGTTACAGTCAGCGCGACAGCAACTACTATGAAACGACGACGGATCTGTGGGAAGCCATGGCGAACGCCTATGTTGACCTTGGCAATTACTACGGAATTACACCCTATGTGGGCGGCGGCATCGGCTTTGCCAATGTCAATTATGACTATCAGGGTCCCGTCGATGCACGGCTTAAATCCGGCGGCACAAACCGCTTTGAATGGGCGCTCATGGCCGGTATTGCGGTTGATATAACCCCGCGCCTCAAGCTGGATCTGGGCTATCGCTATGCGGATATCGGCGGCAAGGACCTGTATCAGAATGGCGATGTGACCATCTGCGACGATGGCATCAAAACCCATCAGATCCGGGCGGGTGTTCGCTTCAACACCTGGTGATCCGCACTGGCATGCCGGTTTGCCACCGCTTTCCGGGACAGCAGATAGGAAACCAATGTTCTCGCGCTTTCATCACGTTGCCGTCATTTGCAGTGACTACGACCGCTCCAAGCAGTTTTATACCGAGAAGCTCGGCTACGGGATCATTGCTGAAAACTGGCGCCCGGACAGCCAGTCATGGAAGTGCGATCTGAGATCCGGCGATACCCAGATCGAACTGTTTCACTTTCCGCATTCTCCCGCACGTCCGTCGCGCCCCGAAGCCTGCGGGCTACGGCATCTGGCTTTTGCCGTCGCGTCCGTAGAGGACACGCTGGCCTGGCTGCACGCGCGGGGCGTTGCAACCGAACCGGTGCGGATTGATCCCTATACCAAGCGCGCATTCGCCTTCTTCGCCGATCCGGATGGACTTCCCATAGAAGTTTATGAGGTTGGTCAGGGGCAGGACCCGGAAGTCAAGGAAGGTGCGTAAACCTCTGTGATATCCAGTCAATGAACACGCGCACCCTTGGCGAAAGCTGGCGGTTGCGCGGATAGAGCAGGGAAACCGGGGTCGGTGAGAGCGGGAAATCAGGCAGAACGTGGACAAGCGTGCCTGCGGCCAGGTCGGCTTCGGCGTGATAGCGCGGGATCTGGATCAGTCCAAGCCCCAGTCTTGCGGTCGTCACATAGCTCTCCGCCGCGTTGACCCAGACGGGTGCCGGCAGGGTGATGGTGCGTATGGTGCCTTCCACGAGGAACTCGAGCGGCAGGATCGTGCCTGTCGCGGTTGAACGAAAGCCAACCATCTGATGCCCTGCAAGGTTGTCCGGATGCTGCGGCATGCCAAACCGCTCGATGTAGCCGGGTGAGGCCAGCGTGATCTCGTCGAGCATGCCCACGCGCTTGGCGATCATATCGCTGTCGGCGAGATCGCCGACGCGCAGCACGCAATCGACACCCTCACGCACGAGATCAACGAGGCGATCCCCTTCACTCATATAAAACTGTATCCCGGGATAGGTCTGCAGGAATGCCGGCAGTCCGGGCAGAAGGAAGTGCCGGGCCAGCGTTCCGTGCACATCCACCCGCAGCGGCCCTTTCGGTTTTGCCCCGGCAAACGCACCTTCGGCGTCCTCGATGTCAGCCAGAATGGTGAGACACCGCTGGTAATAGGCCTCGCCATCCAGCGTCGGGCTGACATGCCGGGTGGTCCGTTGCAACAGGCCGGTGCCCAGCCGTGCTTCCAGCTGTTGCACCGCATTGGTCACGGTCGAACGCGGCAAGCCGATATCTTCCGCCGCCAGCGTGAAACTGCGGCGCTCGACGACGCGGGCAAAAACCCGCATGGCATCCAATGTGTCCATTGTTCTCAAATCTCGAATAGTGATGCCAGTTATCGCATGATTATCCCGAAAAATAAATGATGCATGGTGCCTTCATCAACAGCGCTGCGGCGCAGACATGAAGGAGAAAGACCATGACACAAGCCAAAAAGAAGATCGCAATCGTCACCGGCGCATCGCGCGGTATCGGTGCAGCCATCGCCCGGCGCCTGGCGTCGGATGATTTCACAGTCGTCATCAATTATTCCGGCGATGCTGCGCCAGCTGAAGAACTGGCTCGCCGGATCGAAGCGAGCGGCGGCAGGGCTTTGACCGCCAAGGCCGACGTCAGTGATGCGCAGGCGGTTGCGCGCATGTTCGATGCGGCCGAAGCCGCGTTCGGCGGTGTCGATGTGCTCGTCAACAATGCCGGTATTCTCAAGACGCTTCCCCTCGCCGAAACCAGCGATGCGGAGTTTGACCGCCATTTCGGCATCAACGTCAAGGGAACGTTCAATACCCTGCGCGAAGCCGCCAGGCGGTTGAATGATGGCGGCCGGATCGTCAACTTCTCCAGCACGACCCTCGCGCTGAACATGCCGGGTTATGCCGTTTACAACGGCACCAAGGCTGCCGTCGAAGCGTTCACCCGCGTCTTTGCCAAGGAACTGCGCGGCCGCAACATCACTGTCAATGCCGTGGCTCCCGGACCGATCGCCACCGACCTGTTCCTGAATGGCAAGAGCGACGAGCTTGTCGCGCAGTTTGCCAAGATGCCGCCGCTCGAGCGGTTGGGCCAGCCGGACGATATCGCCAGCGTCGTTGCCTTCCTTGCCGGTCCCGATGCCGGCTGGATCAATGGCCAGATCCTGCGTGCCAATGGCGGCGTCGCCTGACCTGTATCTCCTGCAGACAACCATCACGAAACAGGAAGGACTATGATCATGAACAAGCAAGTTATCGTCGTCACCGGCGCGTCCAGCGGTTTTGGCGCTCTCACGGCCCGTGCCCTGGCAAAGGCAGGCCACACGGTTTACGCCGGAATGCGGGCGACTGAGGGGCGCAACGCGCCGCAGGTCGCCGAGGCAGCCGCCTTCGCCGCTGAACATGGCGTTGATCTGCGTTCGGTGGAACTGGACGTTGCTTCCGACGTATCCGTGGAAGCCGGTATAGCCAAAATCATCGCCGAGGCGGGCCGTCTCGATGTGGTCATGCACAATGCCGGTCACATGTCTTTCGGTCCCGCAGAGGCATTCACACCGGAACAGTTCGCCGAACTCTATGACATCAACGTGCTGTCGACGCAGCGGGTCAACCGCGCGGCACTCCCCCATCTGCGCAGGCAGGAAAAGGGGTTGGTTGTCTGGGTTTCCTCCTCCAGCACCCGCGGCGGCACGCCGCCATACCTGTCGCCCTATTTCGCTGCCAAGGCGGCAATGGATTCGCTCGCCGTATCCTATGCAGCGGAACTCACCCGCTGGGGTATTGAAACTGCAATCATCGTTCCCGGCGCCTTCACCAAGGGCACCAATCACTTTGCCCATTCCGGTTCGCCCGCCGACAAGGAACGGGCGGAGGAGTACAATGAAGGGCCCTATGCCGGTGTTTCGGAACAGGCCCTGAAAGGCCTCGCTGCGCTGGAGCCAGCCGACGCGGATGCCGGTGCCGTCGCCACGGCGATTGTCGATGTGATTGGCAGGCCGTTCGGAACCCGCCCGTTCCGCACACATATCGATCCGTCGCAGGATGGCGCCGAGATCGTCAACGGCGTCGCGGACCGCGTCCGCGCCGAGATGTTCCGGCGCATTGGTCTTGAAGACCTGCTGAAGCCGAAGGGCGCGCAGGGCTGTCCGCCCCGGTCGATCCGGTAGGCATCCTTTCGCCGCGGCCCGGCCAGACACCATGCGGATGTTACCAGACGATTCCAGCTTGCCCGAACCGCCGATCTTTGGTTTGTCCAGCGCGAAATTGGGCTATGTTCGGAGCAATCTAGCTTGTATGGGTTGGAGCCGGGCCAGCGGTGCCTGGACGGAGCGGGAATTCATAAAAACCGAAGGGCGGACGTGCATCACGAAGTTTCCTTAATTGCCACTGTGGCGGTCAGTTTTGTTTTTGCGGCGGTGTGCGGCTATCTCGCGGATCGTCTGCGTCTGCCGCCGCTGGTCGGTTATCTCGTCGCCGGGATTCTGATGGGGCCCTTTACCCCGGGCTTCATCGCCGACGCTGCGCTCGCATCGCAGCTTGCCGAGATGGGTGTCATCCTTCTGATGTTCGGTGTCGGCCTGCATTTCTCCGCCTCCGAATTGCTGGCTGTCCGCGGTATTGCCGTGCCCGGTGCGGTTGCACAGATCGTGCTGGCGACCCTGCTTGGTGTCGGCCTGGCCTCGCTGTGGGGATGGGGGATCGGTGCCGGGCTGGTTTTGGGCCTGAGCCTTTCGGTCGCCAGCACGGTCGTGCTCCTGAAGGCGCTGGAAGAGCGCAATCTCGTCAACTCCGCCAACGGGCGCGTCGCCGTCGGCTGGCTCATCGTGGAAGATCTGGCGATGGTGCTGGCGCTGGTGCTCCTGCCGGCCCTCGCAGAAATTCTGGGTGCGCATGCCGGCGGTGCGGCCGGACAGGCCGCTGCGGGCGGAATGCCGCTGGTGCTGACCATTGCGATCACCCTGCTCAAGGTCGGGGCCTTCGCCGTCATGGCGATCTTCCTGGGCCCGAAGGTTGTGCCGTGGCTGCTGACCCTGGTGGCGCGGACGGGATCGCAGGAGTTGTTCACCCTCTCGGTTCTTGCCATTGCCCTCGGTATCGCGTTCGGAGCGACGGAGATCTTTGGCGTGTCCTTTGCGCTTGGAGCATTCTTCGCCGGCGTCGTGATGAGTGAGTCGAACCTCAGTCACAGGGCGGCGGCGGACTCGCTGCCGCTGCAGAATGCATTCTCGGTGCTGTTTTTCATTTCCGTGGGCATGCTGTTCGACCCGTCCATCCTGCTGCGCGAACCCATGGCCGTGCTGGGCGCGCTCGCGCTGATTATTTTCGGCAAGTCGCTGATTGCGTTCTGCATCGTGCTTTTGCTGCGTTTCCCTGTGGGCATGGGCCTGACGGTCGCGGCCAGCCTGGCGCAGATCGGCGAATTCTCGTTCATTCTCGCCGGTCTCGGTGTGACGCTCGGCCTGCTGCCACGGGAAGGCCAGGATATCATCCTTGCCGGCGCAATCCTCTCGATCACCATCAATCCGCTGGTGTTTCTGGCCGCCGAGGGGGTGGAGAACAGCATCCATCGCCGGTGGCCGGTATTTTTTGCCGGCTACGGCAAAAGGCGGGAGGAAGCGCTGGCGCGTGAACTCGGCGATATCCGGGCGATCAATGAGGAGCGCAACCGGCAGCACCAGCTCAAGATGCAGCAGCTGATCGACACTTTCCCGTTGTTTGCGCAAGTGGATGAGCACGCGCAGGAGGAACTCCTGCTGCTGTTCAAACCCAAATCCGCATCGCCCGGCGAACGGATCATCCGGATCGGCGATCGCGGCGATGGGATGTATTTCATTGCTTCGGGCGCGGTGGAGGTCCAGCTCGACAGCGAACCGGTGCGGCTTGAGCCCGGAGCATTCTTCGGAGAAATGGCGCTGCTGAGCGGCGGACGGCGCACGGCGGATGTCGTCGCCATCGATTTCTGCGAGTTTCTTGTGCTTGATCGCCGTGATTTCAACGTCTTCATGTCGCGGCATCCGACCCTGCGGGCGGCAGTCAGCAACATGGCGCGGGAAAGAGCGGAAATGAACACCTTGCGGCGCAATCCGGACCGGACGTCCGGTGCTGCCTGAGCTGGGTTTCCGTTCGCGCTATTGCTTCATCAGGCCGGCGCGCCAGGCGAGGGCGACCGCCTGGGTGCGGTCGGTCAGGTCCAGCTTTGACATGATGCTTCCCAGATGGGCTTTCACTGTCTTTTCCGTGATGTTGAGTTCGGCGGCGATCTTCGCATTGCTGCCGCCTTCGGCCAGGCAGCGCAGAACTTCAAGCTCGCGGGCCGTGAGATCCTCGAACTGGCGCGGCTGCGGGTTGCGGATGGAATTGAGAAGGCGCTGCGCCACGAGGGGGTGCAGTGTCGGCGTCCCCTTGCTGGCCGCATGAATCGCATTCATCAAATGTTCGCCGCGCATGGATTTCAGCAGGAACGAATGGGCCCCGGCCTCAATGGCTTTGAAAGCCAGCCGGTCGTCGTCACTGGATGTCAAAATCATGATATGGGTTTCGGGGCTCGCCTTGCGGATGAGGCCGATCATGGCTTCCGCAGCATCGCCCATTCCCGGCATCATCAAATCCAGCAGGAGAACGTCGGGGCGGTGTTCGCGCACCATCGATATGGCGGTCTCGCCGTTTTCGGCCTCCGCAAGGACAGTGAAACCGGGATCGATGCGCAGCAGCCCGCGAATGCCTTCGCGTACCACGGCATGATCATCGGCAATGACTATTGTTGTGCTCATGATTGCCCCGCCACGGGTAGCTTGAACGACACATCGACGGATGTGCCGGTTGCTTCCGATTGGATTGTTATGATGCCGCCGGGCAATGTGTTCGCACGCCAGCGCATGTTCGACAATCCCATGCCAAAGGGAGCCTTGCCGATATCGAAACCCTGGCCGTCATCGGTAATGCTCCAGTGCCAGCGGGCGCCGGGCTTGCAGTCGATGCGAATGTTGCGGCACTGCGCATGGCGCAGGGCGTTTGCCACGGCTTCGTGGGTGACCATGAGCAATTCCTGGGCTATTTCCGGGACGCCGTCAAAAGCGGAGCGGGCATTTTCAGGCCAATTGATCGACCATTGCACGCCTGATCCCGCCAGCAGATCGCGGACGCTGCGCAGCAATGTTTCATACAGGCCGTAATCGGCAATCGCGGGCAGGTTGAAGCCGGAAACGACGTTCTCCAGATCCTGCTGCAAATGATCGGCCAGGCGCCGGGCCGATTCCACCGTCGGCAGCAGCGGCGCGTGCCCCTGCGCCTCATATTCCAGTTCGGTGAGCTTCAGACCAAGCACAAAACTGCGCTGTTTGGCGGTATCATGCAGGTCGCGCGCGATGCGGTTGCGTTCCACCGATATGGCCAGCGCCTTCTGCGTATCGAAGCTCTTGGATATTGCATCCGCCATGCTGTTGAAGCGTTGCATCAGCCGCCCGAATTCATCTCTTGAACCGTCCTTGATGCGGGCCCGCAGATCGCCTGCGGCCCATTGGTCCGCGGCGTTTGTCGCCCGTTTGATTCGCCGGAACAGCCGCCAGACAAACAACGCCGCAACACTCGCCCCCATCGAGTTGATCAGGATGAATGTGCGGATATAGTCATAAACGGTGGCATCGAGCACTTCGTCGTAAAGCTCCCATTGCGACCAGTAATGAAGCCCGATCAATGCCTGGGTGTTGTTGGCCAGCGGCAGTGCTACCCGCTTGACCATGGCCCAGTCGTCATTGTCCCTTTGAATGAAATTCGGCTGTTCGTCATGCGCCGCCTCGCTCAGCGCCTTGCCGAGCAGGGGCGTCGCGTCCGGCTGGGTGGCACACACCATGCCGTTATCATCAATGATCCGGACCTGCATCCGGCCGCTGTGAAAAAACGAAAACATGATGCCGAAATCGGATACCCGCGTGACGCCGGATCGAACCACATTCCAGAATATCTTGCTGGCCAGCACGGTGCAGGCTTCCTTGTCGCGCGGATCAGTGCCCGATGCCAGAGCGGTCAGTTGTTGTTGATCGAGGCCATTGAAGAAGTTCCGGATGCTGCTCTCGTAGCGGCCGGAGGAAAACTGGCTCATGAGGATACTGACGAGGAAAAGCGCGCCAAAGCCGACGATCATGAACATCAGCACCAGTTTGACGAACAGACCACGCAAACGAAGAGCATGCAAAAAACTCACGTTTTCATTCCTCGCCGGTTATTTAAGCCGACGTCTCACTGGCCGGTTCCTTGTTCCATACCACTCGGCGGAGCGAATGCCACCCTTGCTCTTGTAACGGGGCTTCGGCGTTGTGCGATGACCCTCAGGCAATCGATAGGACGGATGGGGGCGCATTGACGCCGATTCCGTCAGATTGGCGGATTCATCCTGTCGCGCGGCTGTCCCTTTTCTCCATCCGCCTGCAAAATTCAACAGGATCATCACTTTATCGCGCAAAGCGTTCCAGAAATCAGACGAGAGAAGGGGTATCAGCACAAGGCCAAGCAGAAGCGACAGGGCAAAATATTCAATGGAAAGCAACTGTATCTGATAACGCATGATCATGCGGCCGTCGTGGATGCGTGGCCAGGAACAGCGGGTTTAACCTGCGGTGCGAGCCACGTCTGGTTTGGTCTGAACATAGCTGTCTCTTCCAGTTATCACGCTTTCGTGAAGCGTTGGGCCGGAAAGTAACCCTGTTCCGTCGTTCGTGCATCGGGCGAAGGTCAGGCTCGAACGTACGACCAAAGTCGTAGATGGTTAATCCGCCATGCGTGAAGAACACGCATGGCGGGCATTGTCGGGGAAATGGCCGGCGCAGATGCTATCAGGCGCCGCCGAGACCCAACGCAGCGCGCAGCTCTGCCTTCGCAGGCTCGTATTCGGCCTTGAAGTTGTCATGCTTCATGATTGTCGCGGCAATGACGCTGCCGGAAATGCGGCCCATTTCCACGTCGGAACGATAGTGAATGCCGCCAACGATGCGGTTGTTGCCGTATTCCCAGGCGCGGGCCATGATTTCCGCCTTCTTTTCCGGAACCATGTTGGACAGAACAATGCCCATCAGCGTGCCAACGGTCGTGTGACCGGAGGGCCATGCACCGGAATTGGAAGGCTTGACGGCAGGCTTCACGAGATCGTTCAGCTGATGCGGACGCGGACGCTTGAACACATCCTTTGCCGGATCAACGACGGCGCCTTCGGTTTCAACAACCCGGTCGAAAAAAGCAGCAAGCTTCGGCAATTTGTCCTTGTTGAAATCCGGCCCCAGAACGTCGGCGAAACGCCAGACATTTTCCTCGGCATCGGCCTGGGCGCGGGCAACCATTTCCGGTGTCCGCGTCACTTGCAAGGTAAGAACTTCGCCGATTTCTGCCTTGGTCTGTGCCGAATCATTGGCGGGAGGCGGGGGCAAAATGGTCAGGAGGTCGATTTCCTTACTATCGCTGAAAGGTTTGACCTCGCCGGCATAGGCGGCGGTAAGGCCAACAAAAGCAAACGCTGTCAGCAGACTGAGCAATCTACGCATAAAATGGTCCTCGTTAGGGTGATGGTCGCCATGCAATCATGCGCCCGTTGGATGTCACGTTTGTGACACAATGGGACCATTGAAGGCGTTGTTGCCCGGCAAGAGTTGGGATGAAGCCGAGGTGGCAAGAAGACGCACGGCCATGCAGCGTCTTTCCGTTGTGCCGCCTGTCTGTGAAATATATTGAGGACGGGGAGCTGCCAGATCGGACGCCATGTTTCAATCCATCCACACCATCATGCAACATCCCGCATGGCCCGGCCGGACGGCCTGGGTATTTGCGCTGAGAACGAATGTCGCGGCGCTTTTTGCCCTCACGGCAGCCTTTGCGTTGAACCTGCAGCAGCCGCAATGGGCAATGATGACTGTCTTTATCGTGTCGCAACCGATAGCCGGCATGGTCATCAGCAAGGGATTGTTTCGTCTGGCCGGAACACTGATCGGGGCTTTGGCGGCGATGGCCATCACCGCCGCGACAGGTGATGTGCGATGGCTGTTTGTGGCATCGATCGCCCTGTGGGTGGCATTGTGCACCTACGCGGCCTCGATGTTGCGGAACCCGGAATCCTACGGTGCGGCTCTTGCGGGCTATACCGCCGTCATTATCGCACTCCCGGCGTTTGGCCATCCGCATCTCTTGACAGAATTTGCCTATGCACGCTGCACCGAGATTATGCTCGGCATCGTCTGTGCCGGTGTGGCCAGCCGCTTTTTTCAACCGCAGCTTGCGCGAACGGCGCTGGTGGAAGGCCTGGAAAACTGCATCGCCGATCTGGCGCGCTATACCAGCGATGCGATTGCCGGGCGCGATGCCGGGCACCTGAAGGCGGCGCACAGGAAGCTGATCGCGGACACGCAGGCGCTTGCCGCCATGCGGGCTCACGCACGGCTGGAAGCCCCCAGCCTTGTCACGCATGGCCGCCATTCCCGCCATACGGTGGGGCATCTCATGTCATGCCTGTCGATTGTGAACATCCTTGTCGCGCATCGGGCCTCGTCCGATGGGACATGGAGCAGCCTGCGTGACAAACTCGGGGTATTGCTGGACGACATGGCGCGTGACTTCAAGGTTGACGCCGTTGAGCCGTGGCTCGGCAGGGTGGATATCATCGCAGCCGAAATTGCCGAGCTGAAAGGCAGACCGTGGGGCGATGACAGCATCGGCATGATGGCCCGTTTGACGCTGCTGGGTGAGTTTCTCGACGGGCTCAAGGCGACGTTGAACGGTCTTTCGGCGCTGCGCAGCCGCTCGCAATATATGGCTGGCAGCAGGAAGCCGCCGGCATTGCCGGTCTACCGGGATCACAGCACGGCCCTGGTGAATGCGGTTCGCGCTGTTGTCGCGACAGCCCTGATGACGGCCTACTGGATGGAAAGCCGGCATGCGGATGCGGCGGCGGCGGCGATTATCGTCGCAGTGGTGTGCAGCCTGTTCGCATCGATGCCCAACCCGCTGCAGACGAGCTGGGGATTTTTCAAGGGCACGTTGTACGCCGTTCCGTTTGCCTTTGTTCTGGGACAGTTGATCCTGCCGTCTTTCCCCGGTCTGTTCTGGTTTGCCCTATTCATCGTTCCCATCCTCGTACCGGCGGCGCTGCTGATGGCAGATCCGCGCCATGTCGGGCCGGCAACCGCTTTCGCCATCAATTTCATCGTCTTCCTCAAGCCGCATGAGGCGATGGTGTTTGAACCGCAGGTTTTCATGGAAACCTCACTGTCGGTTCTGGTCGGCATCCTCATCGGGCTTCTCGTCTTCATTGTTGTTCTACCGAAGCGGCCGCAGGTGACGGTGAACCGGATGATGGGCGCGTTGCGAACGGATATTGTCCGGCTCTGTCTGCGTGACCGGGTTCCGAGCCCGTCCGCATTCAACAGCCTTGCCTATGACCGCATCAACCAGTTGATGCCGATTCTCAGGACCATGCGGGAGGCGGGGGAAACCCTGCTGGACGACGCCCTGTCATCGGTCACCCTCGGGGCGGAAATCATCCGGTTGCGGCGGCTGTTGTCATGGGGGCGGCTCGAGCACGATATTGCCGATCGCGTTTCGGAAAACCTGGCGCAATTGGCGAGAATGATAAGCCTGCAGACGCAGGACACCGGAGCCGTCGCAGGCTATGTCGCATCCGCCCGGTCAATGGCAGCGGACATTCCCGGGATGTCGGCGCGCCCGCTGGCCCTGCAGGCCGCAGCGTCGCTGCGGCTCATCGCCGTCATGATCGAGGACCATCCCTCTCTGGTTTTCGGCGCCCGCGCCCGGTCGAGCGGGGATAAAAAGGGCGCCTTCCGCTTCGGCATTCTTTGATATCCGGATGGATGGACGCCGTTTTCCATCTTGGGCAATAGCTTCACTTTCACTATTCCCCTATCATGATTTCAATGGCTTATGATTCTACGAACTATTCCCTGAAAGACCTGCTTCGCCCGGTTGTCGCCGCGGAAGATGCACTTGCACGGCTGGATGAACGGGTGGCGCGCAAGGGCGATTTCGGTGCGCTGGGCAGCCGCCAGTCCAAAGACGGCTTGTTGCGCGAAAACGAAGGCTGGATTGCCCGGTCGCATTTCATGGAAGCCTGCAACGCGCTGTGGCTGGCGGGTGAACTTGTTCATGTGGAGGACCTTGTCCTGCACGACGCCCGCATGGATATCAGGACGCCAACCCATGAATTGACCCGGGCGCACGCAATTCTGCGAACCCGGCGTCAGATCGCCTCCAGTCCCGCACAATGGGCACTGAGCCCGAAGGGCATTGCCAGCCTGCGCGGGCGCTGGGGTAGCGATGCGCTTCTCGCGCCGATTATCAGCGAACCGGTGCGCGGGCTCGACATCGAGGCTGCCTCCGAGCCGGGGTCAGAAGCGGAAAGCGCTTTCGAGGAAGAACTGGCAAGGCTGGATGCGCTGCTCGACCGTTCGGAACGCCTGCTGAAGCAGCCCAAGGAAACGCGTGACACTGCACCGGCCAGAGCGGAAGCAATCTCTCCCGGTCATCTGACGCCGGATGGAGATTCTCTGATTTACGATCCGGACTGGGATGAAGACGGCAGGATGGAGGAATGGTTCGCGGTCATGGATCGCACCCGCGATCTGCCGCCCATGCTGGCCGCGGCTCTGCTCTGGGATGCGTGGGAGGAAATCGAGCCACTGCAGCACCAGCACTGGCTTGGCCCGATGCTGGTCGCCTCCATGTTGCGCGAGCGCATGAAGACGCGGGCGCATCTGGCGGTCTTCAATGCGGGGTTGCGCGCGATACCGCGCGATCGCCGCCGCGCCCGTGACCGCAACACGCGGCTCACGGCCTTTCTGGAAGCCGCGCAATCATCGGCCATTGCCAGTCTGAAAGAGATCGACCGGTTGAGCCTCGCCCGCGTCCAGATGGAACGCAAGCTGAAGGACCGCCGCTCGACATCCAGCCTGCCCGGCATGATCGATCTCATTCTGTCACGGCCGATGGTTTCAACGGCGCTGATTGCCAAGGAGCTGAAAGTGACGCCGCGGGGCGCGCTCAATCTCATTGCCGAATTGGGTGTGCGGGAGATGACCGGGCGGGGCCGCTACCGCGCCTGGGGTATCGTCTGACGATTCCTGAAGGGGGCTGGCAGGCTTGCCTTCATGCAGGCGGAAATTTTTGCTTTAATACTTGACTTAATTATTCATATTTTAATATGGTCCCGGCGGCCCCGCATGGTCATCCGCAATGGATAGACGGCGGAAGCGCAATGCCAGGAGAATACCCATGTCTGCCATGCCGACCGTTCTGAGCAGCTCCGCCACGGTTAAACTTCAGGCGCCGCAGGACATGCTGGACAAGCTCTGCAACGTCTTTTCCGAGCATGCACGCGTCGAACGTGATGATGCGGAGGGGCGCATTGAGACGCCCTATGGCAAGGCGCATCTGACGATTGCCGGCGATATCCTGTCTCTCGATGTCGAGGCCGATGATGAAACATCGCTGGCCTACGTCCGCATGGTGTTGGCCGATAGTCTTCTGGGCTTCGCCGGCACGGAGAAGCCGCAACTGTCATGGGTGGGCGATGGTCTGGCCAGTACCGAACTGCCTTACTTCCGCGAAATGCGGGTGGTGAGCGCCCGCGATCTCACACCCCATATGCGGCGCATCCGCTTGCGCGGTGCCAATCTTGCCCGGTTTGCGATTGGCGGCCTGCATATCCGGCTGCTGTTCGCGCCGGAAGGCCGAAAGCCGGTTTGGCCGACCATGGGGCGCGATGGCCGTCCGGTCTGGCCGGAGGGGGACGATGCGCTGATCGCCCGCGTCTATACTATCCGTACCATCGACATTGAGCGTGGCGAAGTCGACATCGACATGGTCGTTCATCCCGGCAACGATACGCCGGGATCGACTTGGGCATTGAATGCCAAACCGGGCGGCATTGTCGGAATGACAGGCCCCGGCGGCGGCGGCGTGGAAGACGCGCGGCGATATCTCCTGGTCGGCGACGAAACAGCCTTGCCCGCAATTGGCCGGATTCTGGAAACGCTGCCTGCGGAGGCCGAGGCGACCGTCATTCTTGAGATCGACAGCCCCGCTGACAGGCAACCCCTGCAATCGGCAGCAACAGTCGATGTTCGCTGGGTGTATCGCGATGGCGCACCCGCCGGGACGACCGGCAGGCTTGCCGGGATCGTTGAAGGCCTCGACTCCTCCATCATTTCCCCCGACACCTTTGTCTGGGCCGGCTGTGAGTTCGCCGATTTCAAGCAAATCCGGGCGCATCTGCGCAAGGAGCGAAAACATGAGCGCTCCAAGCATCTTGTTGTGGCCTACTGGCGGCGCGGTTTTGACGGCGACAGCGCCAGGCGGGACGATTGAGACGCGCAAAATGCCCCAAATGCCCTTGCCCTAAAACTTGGGGTTGCAGAAGTTAATTGTTGATTATTATACTCAACAATATTACAGCCGCTCCACCAGATCAAACGCCACGCATCGGACCCGCTGAGAGCTGACAGAGTTTCCGGCCCGATGGCTGAGATGGCGGAAGAAGCGAAAGATAAGAGTCATGCGCAAAAGCACAGGCGGATTTCCAGTGAAGCGGAATGTTTCAGGGCGTATCAGGGCAGGGACGGTCGTCCTTCCGGTCCTGTTGTTGCTGGCTTCTCCAGTGATGGCGCAAGAAGGCGCGCCGCAGGCGGCGCAGCCTCAGACCATCCAGCAAAGCCCGGTTGAAGCCGCTCCGGCACCTCAAGCGGCGCCTGCGCCCGTTCTCCAGGCCGCTCCGGCGCCGTCCGCACCGGCCGCCGTCACCAAGGCAACCCTCCCGCACAATTTGTCTCCCTGGGGCATGTTTATGGCGGCGGATTGGGTGGTGAAGGGGGTGATGATCGGACTGGCTTTCGCGTCGCTCGTAACCTGGACTGTCTGGCTGGCCAAGACGCTGGAACTGGCCGGGGCCAGGGTTCGCGCCCATCGCGCGCTGAACGCCATCGGCAGTGCGCGCACCCTGCGCGATGCCGAAAAGGCACTGGAAGGCCGCGGCGGACCGGGGGCCCAACTGGTCAATGCCGCACGCGAGGAAGTGCGCCTGTCGCAGGAAGCGCAGAGTTATGCGGGTGCTGACGGCTTGAAGGAGCGTGTTTCCTCCCGCTTGTCGCGCATCGAGGCGCAGGCCGGCCGCCGCATGAGCCGGGGCACGGGCGTGCTTGCGACCATCGGCTCAACGGCGCCGTTCGTCGGTCTCTTCGGCACGGTATGGGGCATCATGAATTCCTTCATCGGCATTTCAGAATCGCAGACGACCAATCTTGCCATTGTCGCGCCGGGCATCGCCGAAGCCTTGCTTGCGACCGCCATCGGTCTTGTCGCCGCGATCCCCGCAGTCGTCATCTACAACGTGTTTGCCCGATCCATCACCGGCTATCGCCAGTTGCTGGCCGACGCCTCGGCAGGTGTTGAACGGCTTGTCAGCCGCGACGTGGATTTTGCGCTGGTGCCGCCGGTGCATCAGCCCCGTGCCGCTGCGGCGGAGTAAAGGTAGAGATCATGGCCGGCGGTATCAGGCACAACGTTTCCGATGACGAATTGCAGGAAAACCACGAAATCAACGTGACACCATTCATCGACGTCATGCTGGTTCTGCTGATTATTTTCATGGTGGCGGCACCGCTCGCCACCGTCGATATCAATGTCGACCTGCCGGCGTCGACGGCGGCGCCTGCCACCCGGCCCGACCAGCCCCTCTATCTCACGCTGAAGGACGATCATACCATTGCGATCGTCAATGACACGGTGGCGAAGGAAACGCTGGGCGCCTTCCTCGATCAGAAGACGCAGGGCGACAAGGAAACGCGCGTGTTCCTGCGTGCCGACCGGGCCGTGGACTATGGCGCGCTGATGGATTTGATGAACACGTTGCGTGACAATGGCTATCTCAAGATCGCCCTCGTCGGGCTCGAAAGTGCCCCGTCGGTGCCCGCTGGAAGTGCGCAGTGATGTCGGGCGAGCCGACAGCACGCGGGGCGGGACGGTTTCAGCTGAACTGGCGCGAAATAGGCCTGTGGTCCGCCGCCGGCATTGTGATGGCCGGCTTGCATGCCGGTGCGGGATGGTACGGATATCGGTACCAGCCGGAAGCGAAGGCGGGAGATATTGCCGCCGCTGTGATGATCGATATGGAGCCGCTGCCGGCTCCCGTGATCCCGGAAGCCGTTGCCGAGCTGCCGCCGGTCGAGCCGGAGAAGATCA
Organism: uncultured Phyllobacterium sp.; assembly: GCF_902479695.1. Taxonomy (NCBI): domain Bacteria; kingdom Pseudomonadati; phylum Pseudomonadota; class Alphaproteobacteria; order Hyphomicrobiales; family Phyllobacteriaceae; genus Phyllobacterium; species uncultured Phyllobacterium sp. The sequence continues at coordinate 52,823 of NZ_CABSQF010000007.1, forward strand.
CACCGGAGCCTGTCCAGCAGGAAGCCAAGGCGCCTGACATGCCGCCGGAAAAGCCGGTCGAACCCGAACCTGAGCCGCAGCCCGTCGAACAGCCAGTGCCGGAAGAGCAGGTGGTCCCGGAGGAGCCGCAGCCGGAAAAAACGGTTGAGCTGCCGAAGGCGGAAGTGCCGTTGCCCATTGTGCGTCCCGAACAGAAAAAGCCGGATGTGCCCAAAAAGGACATGCCGAAGAAGGTCGTCCGCAAGCCGGTGAAGACACAGGTCACGGACGTGAAAAGCGATACCGTTGTGGAAGCCAGGCAGCAGCCAAGCGTGTCTCGTGCAAGCGCTGCGCGTGCTGCACAGACGTGGAGTGAAAAAGTGAATTCCTATCTGGCACGCTACGCCCGACGTGCAGGCGCGCGCAACCGGGGAGCAGGTAATGTGCGTATAACGTTCACCTTAACCCGAGACGGCAACATTGTATCGTCCAGCATAACGGGCAGTTCCGGTAATCCAGAGGTTGACAGATATGCACTTGAAACAGTGCGCAAAGCGTCACCTGCTCCCTCCGCACCAGACGACTATATTGGTTCGCGCGCTTCCATGAGTGTTCCTATTACCATCCGGTGATCAGGCGCGGGCGATCATTTCCGCTGCCTTTTCCGCAATCATGATCGTCGGCGCGTTGGTATTGCCCGACGTAATGGTCGGCATGACGGATGCATCAGCGATGCGCAATCCCTTTATACCCCGCACGCGCAGCTGGGGATCGACCACCGACTCCCGATCGGCGCCCATGCGGCAGGTGCCGACAGGATGAAAGATCGTCGTGCCGATGGCGCCTGCCGCCTCGATCAGCTCCGCCTCGCTCTGATAGCGCGGCCCCGGCTTGAATTCTTCCGGCCTGTAGCGCTGCAGCGGCTTTTGCGCCACGATGTTGCGGGTGATGCGGATTGAATCCGCCGCGACACGGCGGTCGCTGTCCGTTGTCAGGTAATTCGGCCGGATGGCCGGATGCGCCCGATAATCCGGTGATTTGATGTGAACGGAACCACGGCTTTCCGGCCGCAGATTGCAGACGCTGGCGGTAAAGGCGGGGAAGGGATGGACGTTCTCGCCGAACTTTTCCAAGGATAGCGGCTGCACGTGATATTGCAGGTTCGCCGTCGCAAAAGACGGATCGGAGCGGGTGAATACCCCCAGCTGGCTTGGGGCCATCGACATCGGGCCTGACTGGTTGATGAGGTATTCCAGGGCAATCGATGCCTTGCCCAAAAGGCGGTTGGCCTTTTCATTGAGTGTCGCAATGCCCGTCACCTTATAGGCGCAGCGCAGTTGCAGGTGATCCTGCAGGTTTTCACCAACCGAGCGCCGTTCAAGAACCGGAGTGATTCCGGCGTTCTGCATGACATCGCCGCGGCCGATGCCGGACAATTCAAGAATCTGCGGCGAGCCGACGGCGCCTGCCGCCAGGATCACCTCGCGGCGGCAGTGGATCGTGCGGATGGCTCCCGCCTGTTCGATCTCCACGCCCCCGGCTGTCAGATTGTCGATAACGAGCTTACGGACATGGGCTCCGGTTTCGACCGTCAGGTTCGCACGCTTCATTGCCGGGCGAAGAAACGCCTTTGCCGTGTTCCAGCGGATGCCGCGTTTCTGGTTGACCTTGAAATAGGAACTGCCTTCATTGTCGCCGCGATTGAAATCGTCGGTGCGCGGGATCCCCGCCGCTTCGGCAGCATCCCTGAACGCATCGAGAATATCCCAGTGCAGGCGCGCCTCTTCCACGCGCCATTCGCCGCCCGATCCGTGAAATTCATCGCTGCCGAGATAGTAATCTTCCGACTTGCGGAAATAGGGCAGGACATCGTCCCAGCCCCATCCGGCACAGCCATCCTGCCGCCACAGATCGTAATCGCGCGCCTGCCCGCGCATATAGATCATGCCGTTGATCGACGAGCAGCCGCCAAGCACCTTGCCGCGCGGATAGTTGAGGATGCGGCCGTTGAGGCCCGGTTCAGCCTCGGTCGAAAAGCACCAGTCCGTCCGCGGATTGGAGATGCAGTAGAGATAGCCCACCGGAATATGGATCCAGGGGTAATTGTCCTTGCCGCCAGCCTCAAGCAGGAGGACGGACACGTTCCGGTCTTCCGACAGCCTGTTGGCCAAGGTGCAGCCTGCCGTGCCTGCCCCGACGATGATGTAGTCATAGCTGGCTGTCATGTCAGTGCCCGGAGCTGCTCTCGAGTTTCTTGCCGAACCGCGAGGCGTAGAGCTCGCCGATAATGCCGCGGCGGAAGACGAGGACGCAGACCATGAAAATGATGCCGGTGATCACCGTGACCGGGAATTCCGACGTGGCGAGATAGTTTTCCAGCGCCGTGATGAAACCGGCCCCGACGATCGGGCCGACCAGTGTGCCGATGCCGCCAAGCAGGGTCATGAGCACGACCTCGCCGGACATCTGCCAGCTGACATCGGTCAGCGTTGCAAACTGAAAGACAATCGCCTTCAAGCCGCCGGCAAGGCCGGTGAGCGCTGCCGACATGACGAAGGCCGCAAGCTTGTAGCGGGCAACGGAATAACCGAGCGAAATGGCGCGGTTCTCGTTTTCCCGGACGGATTTGAGGATCATGCCGAAGGGCGAATTGATGATGCGCCAGATGATGAAGACACCGATGAGGAACACGGCCAGCACGAAGAAATACATGTTGAGCGGATCGTTCAGATCGATAAAGCCGAGGAGCTTGCCGCGCGGCACACCCTGAATGCCGTCTTCGCCCTTGGTGAAGGACGCCTGCAGGCAGAAGAAGAAGAACATCTGCGACAGGGCGAGGGTGATCATCGTCGAATAGATACCCTGACGCCGGATGGCAAAGAAACCGATGATCAGTCCGAGTATCGTTGCGCCGAAGACGCCGAGCAGGATGCCGAGCTCCGGCGGAAAGCCCCATTCCTTGACGGAATGGGCGGTAAAATAGGCGGCTCCACCAAAGAATGCCGCATGGCCGAACGAGAGTATGCCGGTATAGCCGAGAAGCAGATTGAAGGCGCAGGCGAACAGCCCGAAACACAGGACTTTCATCAGGAAGACCGGGTAGAAATGGAAGGGCGCGAGAACGAGCGCCGCGACGCCGACGAGGATCAGCAGCATTTCAAGATTGAGAAACCTGCTTTTCTGGCCTGGGGAAACTGTCGTATCGGTCATGTCAGACCTCCTTTCCGAACAGGCCTGCCGGACGGACAAGCAGAACGATCGCCATGATGACGAAGATCACGATATTGGAGGCCTCGGGGTAAAACACCTTGGTCAGGCCCTCGAAAATACCGAGCATGTAACCGGTGACGATGGCGCCGAGAATGGAACCCATGCCGCCGACAACCACCACGGCGAACACGACAATGATCAGGTTGGTGCCCATGAGCGGGCTCACCTGATAGATCGGTGCCGCCATGATGCCCGCAAGACCGGCAAGCGCGGCGCCGAGGCCATAGGTAAAGGTCAGCAATATCGGCACGTTGATGCCGAAGGCCCTAACAAGCGTCGGATTTTCCGTCGCCGCGCGCAGATAGGAACCCAACCGGGTTTTCTCGATCAGAAGCCAGGTGGCAAGACAGATGGCAAGGGATGCCAGCACCACCCAGGCACGGTATTTCGGCAGGACCATGAAGCCAAGATTATAGCTGCCGGTGAGAGCGGCGGGCACTGCATAGGGTTGTCCCGCCGCACCGTAGTAATAGCGGAAGGTCCCTTCGATCACCAGCGCGAGCCCGAAGGTGAAAAGCAGGCCATAGAGATGATCGAGATTATAGAGACGCGAGAGTGCGACGCGTTCGACGATCGCACCGGCGACGCCGACGATGACGGGTGCAAGGATCAAGGCGGGCCAATAGCCGATGCCGAGCTGGGCAAGCAGCAGATAACCGACAAAGGCGCCCAGCATATACTGCGCGCCATGGGCGAAATTGATCACGCGCAAGAGGCCGAAGATGATCGCGAGGCCAAGGCTGAGCATGGCGTAGAAGGAACCGTTGATGAGGCCGATCAGCAATTGTCCGAGGAAGGCCTGCAGGGGAACGCCGAAGATCATGGTCATGGGTCAGACTCCCAGCGCTTCGTTAAGCATGGACATGCGTTCCGGCAGTTCCCGGACATGGAAATTGTCGATGATTTTGCCGTGATCCACCACATAGAAGCGATCCGCGACCTTGCTGGCGAAACGGAAATTCTGCTCGACCAGCAGAATGGTCATGCCGCGCTGCTTCAGCGTCACCAGCACTTCGCCGATGCGCTGCACGATGACCGGGGCAAGTCCTTCGGTCGGCTCGTCAAGCAGCAGCAGTTTGACCCCCGTGCGCAGGATGCGGGCAATGGCCAGCATCTGCTGCTCGCCGCCGGAAAGTTTGGTTCCGGGACTGTTGCGCCGCTCTTTCAGATTGGGAAAAAGATCATAAATCTCCGGTATCGACATGCCGCCCTTGGCAACGATGGGCGGCAGGTTGAGATTTTCATCGACGGAGAGTGTCGCGAAGATGCCGCGCTCTTCCGGCACAAAACCGATGCCGGCATGGGCCGTGCGGTGCAGGGGCACGCGCATCATATCCCTGCCGTCAAAGGCGATGCTGCCGGTGCGCTTGCGGATAATGCCCATGATCGAACGCAGGGTCGTGGTCTTGCCGACGCCGTTGCGGCCAAGCAGGGTGACGGTTTCGCCCTCATGAATATCGAGATTGACGCCATGCAGCGCGTGGCCTTCGCCATACCAGGCATGAAGATCGCGGACGGCGAGGAGGGGTTTGGGATCACTCATGTTCGGTCCCCATATAGGCAACGCGCACCCGTTCATCCTGGCTGACCGTCTGGTAGTCGCCGGAGATGAGAATTTCGCCGCGCTGCAGGACGGTGACCTGATCGCAAAGATCGGCAACGACCTTCAGGTTGTGTTCGACCATCAGGATTGCCCGGTCGCGGGCCACCTCGCGAATGATCTCGGCAACGATGTGCACGTCCTCGTGGCCCATGCCCGCCATGGGTTCATCCAGAAGCAGGACCTTGGGATCGAGCGCCAGCGTCGTTGCGATCTCCAGCACGCGCTTGCGACCATAGGAGAGGTCAGCGGCCAGTTTGTTGTGGGCGTCGTGCAATCCGACGGCCGTAATCAGTTCCATGGCCCGATCATTCAGCCGGTTGAGCGCGCTGGTCGGCAGCCAGAACTGCGTTGACAGGCCGGCCGGGCGTTGCAGGGCCACGCGCACATTGTCGAGAACGGTCAGATGCGGGAAAACCGCAGAAATCTGGAATGAGCGAACCAGCCCCATACGGGCGACTTTCGCCGGGTCGGTTCTGGTAATGTCCTGATCGAGCAGGGTGATCGTGCCGCTCGACGGCTGCAGAAACTTGGTCAGGAGATTGAAAACCGTGGTTTTTCCCGCGCCGTTTGGGCCGATCAGTGCGTGGACCTTCGCATGATGGATATCCAGATCCACATTGTTTACGGCGATGAAACCGCCAAAATCCCGGCGCAGGCCGCGGGCGGAGAGAACCACCCGGGATCCGGCGTTACCGGCGCTGCCGGGAGAGGCATGACCTCCCCCGAATGCCGTACTGCTCAACGAAGCTGTCATCCGGACTACTTGGCCAGATCGCAGCCGCTTTCGGCTGGCTTTATATAGGCCTCAGCGCCCGGAACCGTGGCCAGAACCTTGTAATAGTCCCATGGCTCCTTGCTTTCCGATGGCTTCTTGACTTCCATCAGATAGACATCGCTGATCAGGCGGCCATTGGCACCGACCTTGGCGCCGCGCCCGAAGACGTCATCGACAGGCATTTCATGCATGGCAGCGGCAACTTTTTCCGTGTCATCGGTGCCGGCCTTCTGAATGGCTTTCAGATATTGCATGACCCCGGAATAGGTCGCGGCCTGGATCATGTTCGGCATACGGCCGGTGCGCTTGAAGAATTTGCGGCCGAACTCGCGGGACTGGTCGTCGCGATCCCAGTAGAAGCTTTCCGTCAGGGTCAGGCCCTGGGCTGCTTCAAGGCCGAGGCCATGCACTTCCGCCAGGGTGAAGAGCAGCGCCGCCAGACGCTGGCCGCCCGATACGATGCCAAATTCAGCGGCCTGCTTGATGGCATTGGCGGTGTCGAGACCGGCATTGGCCAGACCGATCACCTTGGCACCGGATGACTGCGCCTGCAGCAGGAACGAGGAATAGTCGGCTGTTGCCAGCGGATGACGCACGGAGCCGACCACTTTACCGCCCTTCGACGTCACATATTTGGTCGTCTGTTCTTCCAGGGAGTAGCCGAAGGCGTAATCGGCGGTAAGGAAGAACCAGGTATCGCCGCCCTGCTTGACGAGCGCACCGCCGGTGCCGACGGCGAGAGCGTGGGTGTCATAGGCCCAATGGAAACCATAGGGCGAGCACTGCTTGCCGGTCAGTTCGGCCGTGGCCGCACCGGTCACAAGATCGATCTTCTTCTTTTCCTTGGAGATGCCCTGCACGGCGAGCGCGACGGACGAGGTGGTCAATTCCATGATCGCATCGACCTGCTCCGTGTCATACCACTGGCGGGCGATATTGGAGGCAATATCCGGCTTGTTCTGATGGTCGGCGGTGATGACCTCGATCGGCGCGTCGAGAACCTTGCCGCCGAAGTCTTCGGCGGCCATCTTCGCCGCTTCGAACGACCACTTTCCGCCGAAATCCGCATAGACACCGGATTGATCGTTCAGGATGCCGATCTTGACTTTGCCGTCCGAAATGCCTGCACTCGCAGCGGGCATAACGGTTGCAGCCATCAGGGCAGCGGTTGCAATTGCCAACAATTTCATTCTGTTCTCCTCCCAAAGAAATGCCGCTCACAGGATCATCGCATGATGGACCGTCGCGGACTTGATCGTCTCGGCTGAAAATGACCCAAAGCCATGACGCAGAGATGTCTGCGCCCAATCGGTTCGGTTTCCTCCTCAATCCGGTCAGCCATTCCTCTCTGCCGGATATTTCTTGCCCCTATGATTGTCCCGTTTCTTGCGGCGGGCAACCATCCTGTTGAAAAAACTGTAGCATTGACAAATAAGTACACAAACACCTATTTTCGCACAGAATAAGTACAAATACGTACATATGGGTGCGCCTTGCGGCAATACACATGGGACGATCTGCAATATTTCCTGGCGGTGGCGCGGACCGGTCAGCTCACGACGGCGGCGCGTCGCCTGCGCACCAATCACGTCACTGTCTCCCGGCGCATTGACAGGCTGGAGGAGGCGCTTTCGGCGCGTCTTTTCGAGCGGAATCCGCGTGGATATATCCTGACGGCACTCGGCGAGAAGCTGATTGAATCGGCTGAAATCATGGAGCGCGAAGCCGAGCGCTTTCAGAATGAAGCCTCCGGCGGAACGGTCTCGCTCAGCGGTGTCGTGCGCTTGAGCATTCTGGAAGGGATAGCCAATTTCTTCCTGGCGAACCGCCTGCCCATCATGGCGCAGTCCTACCCCAGTCTTTCCGTGGAAATGGTGACGATCCAGCAGATTGTCTCGCTGTCGCGCCGCGAGGCGGATTTGTCGATCACGCTGAATCCGACACGCACGGGCCCCTATCATCAGGAAAAACTGATGCCCTACCGCTTGTTCATCTATGGGGCGAAAGACTATCTCGCCCGGCATCCGGCGATCCGGCAACGCGCCGATCTCTCCGCTCACCGCTTCATCGGCTATATCGAGGATATGATTTTCACGCCCGGGCTCGACTATATGCGCGAGATTCTTCCAGGTCTGCGGCCGGCCTACCAGAGCTCAAGCATTTTTGCCCAGTTGAGCGCCGCCCGCTCGGGTTTCGGGCTTTGCATCCTGCCCTACTTCATTGCCTACAATTATCCGGAACTGGTGCCGGTGCTGCCAAAGGAAATGCACCTCAATCGCGATTACTGGCTGATCTGCCATGAGGATATCGTCAACACGCCGCGCATCCGCGTGCTCAGCGATTTCATCCGCTCGGAGGTTGGCAGCCAGACGGCGATTTTTGGCGGCTATCCCCTGCTTGATTGAAAGCGGGCAGCAGACAGGCGCGGGGCGATGTTTGCCAGACCATCCGGCAAGGATTGCTGGCGGATGAGCTTGGCAGCAAGCTGCGATAGCGCCGGAGCAGTCTGGATACCATATCCTCCCTGTCCGGCGAGCCAGAAGAACCCGCTGAGTTCCGCGTCAAATCCCGCAACGGGTGTACGGTCCGGCGCGAAGGTGCGCAGCCCGGCCCAACTCCGTTCGACACGGTTGACCGGTATCGTGACCGCCTGTTCATAGCGGTAGAGGCCTTCGGCGAGGATCATGTCGTCCACATAGGCGTCATGCGGTTCCACCGGGGTTTCATCACCGGGCGAGACGAACAATCGTCCGCCGTCAGGCTTGAGGTACCAGCTCTCATTGGCATCGTCGACCACCGGCCAGCTGCGAGTGTCGTATCCCTCCGGTGCGGGCAGCACGGCGACCGAACGGCGCAAGGGGGTAAACCCAAGCGGCTTGCCGCCGAAAATGCCTGCGATGACATCGGCCCATGCGCCGGAAGCGTTGATGACCGTAGGGGCGCGGAATGTCTGACCCGGTGTCTCGACCAGCCAAAAGCCGTTCACCCGGTTCGCACGGATGACTTCGCATGACGTGCGAAGTTCGGCGCCAAGGCCCGTCGCCTTGCGCAGCCAGCCCTGATGTAGGGCATTCACGTCGATGTCCTGCGCTTCAGCCTGATAGCAGACCGCCTTGATATGATCGCGGTTGAGGATAGGCACCATTTCCACGGCCCGGTCTACGCTGATCTCCTCGACATTGACGCCGTTTTTGATCATGTCCTCGCAGCTTGCAATGCCGGTTTCATCGGCGATCGTGAGGGCACCACGGGGTGTCAGCAGCGGTTCGGGAAACAGGTTTGTGTCGCGCTGTTCAAACATCGGCGCGCTGAAATGATTGAGCGCACGAATGACATCGTTGCCGTAATTGGGGAGGAATATGGCGACGGAACGTCCCGTCGAATGGTAGGCCGGCTGGCTCTCCCGTTCGAGTATGATCACCTTGTGCGTATCGGCGAGCTCGGCGGCTACGCCAACGCCGGCAATGCCGGCGCCGATGATGAGAATGTCGGTGTCGATGATGTCGGTCATGTCCGCGTCAGGTCTTTCAGATAGGGATTGCTGTCAATCGACGCTGCAAAGGCGTGCCGGTCGATGTCGGCAAAAACCAGGTGTTCATTGGCGTCCGTGCAGGCAGCGACGAGGCTGCCATCCGGCGCGGCTATACGGGAGAGGCCGGCAAAAGTGAAGCGTTCGTCGCTGCCGGCGTGATTGACATAGGCGACAAATATCTGGTTTTCGAACGCGCGTACCTGAATCATGTGCGCGGCGATGAATTCCCCGGATGGGCCCGCGGGAAGCGCCGTCGGCACGAGGATCATCTGTGCTCCCGCCTGCGCCAGGCGGCGGACATTCTCCGGAAATTCCACATCGTAGCAGATCAGCATGCCCAGCTTCAGCCCGGCAAGCGGCACAATGCAGCTGGCCGGTTTTGCCGGGGTAAACAGGGCCCGCTCATAATCGCCATAGAGATGCGATTTCCTGTAGACGGCAGGCTGGGTATCGCCGCAGACAAAGGCTGCACTGTTGTAGATGTGGTCGCCATCGCGTTCGGCAAAGCCCGCGATGATGGCTATGGCGTTGGTCTTGGATATGGCCTGCAACCGATCGATCTGTCTGCCATTGGCCGGCTCTGCCAATCCCGTGATCGTCTCTCCCGCACCGTAACCGGTCAGGGCGAGTTCCGGCGCGACAAGCAGGTCGGCACCGGCTTTGGCGGCAGCTTTTGCGGCTTGCTCGATGCGTGCCAGATTGGCGCCGACATCGCCGCAAACCGCCTGCATCTGGAGTGCTGCCATCCGCATCATTTGTCGTCCGTGGCCATGGCACCAAGCAGCTTGGGCAGGTCGCCGAATTTTGCAACCAGCGAGAAGATCACGGCGGCGGTGGCGACGAAGAGAATGGTCACCGAGGCCATGGTCGGCGTATAGCCGTAGCGCAGTGCATTGAAAATCTTGATGGGGAGCGTTTCCAGCGTAAAGCCGACGGTCATGTAGGCAACGATATACTCGTTGAGCGACAAGACGAAAGCGAAGGCGTAGCCGGAAACCAGATAGGGCAGGATCAGCGGCAGGATGACCGTGCGGAAAATGGTGCGGTCACTCGCGCCCATGGTGGCCGCAGCCTCGACGAAGGAGCGGTCGATGGATGAAAAGCCGAGCGACAGCGTCACCAGCGGCAGGGTGACGAAGAAGATCGCGTGACCGATGACAGCGGTCCACGGCTGACCATAGAAGCCGGTGGTGGCCCAGAATGTCAGAAGGCCGAGCGCGGTGATGACCGGCGGCAGCGTGAACGGCGCAATGCCGAGGACCTGAAAGATGTTGGCCCACGGTGCAATGCGCCGCCACAGGAACCATGCAAGCGGCAGCGCAATCAGCACGGCCAAAGCCGCCGACGTGGTGGCGAGGACGACCGAGGCAACGAGAGCACTGCGCCATTCCGGATTGAGGAAGATTTCGCCGTACCAGGCCAGCGAAAAGCCCTGCGGCGGAAAGGCAAGCGTCTGCTTCGCGTTGACCGACACGCCGGCAACCACGATGAGCGGAAGCGCCAGAAACAGGCCGATGACAAGGAAGTAGAAGCGTCGGAGTGCGGTCATCATGCCTTTTCTCCCTTGCGTCCGATCAGCAATGTCAGGGCCACCAGACCAAGCGTCACAAGCACCAGAAACACGGCCATGGCCGCCGCAAACGGCATGTTGGACTGGTAGATCGCCTGATCGGTGATGAGGACGGAGAGCGTCCAGTGCTGCGGCCTGCCAAGAATCTGCGGCAGCAGATACGAGCCCAGCGCGAAGATGAACACCATGATCAGCGTCGCCATGATCGTGTTGCGCAGCGCCGGCACAAGCACGTTGAAGAAGGCGCGCACCGGCGACGAACCCAATGTCCGCGCCGCCTCCATCAGGGTGGGATCGAGGCGGACAAGGGCGGGGTAAAGGACAAGGACCGTATAGGGAAGCGCCTGATAGACCATACCCGTCAGCACCGCGCCGAAGCTCGGTGACAGGGCGACGGCCTGTTTCATCAAACCCAGTTGGACAAGAATGTTGGTGATCCCCGCCGTGCGCGAAAACAGGGTGGACCAGGCAAAGCCGATGATGACTTCCGACAGCGACAGTACGGAGAGCAGGGCCACGAGCCAGATCACCTGCAACCGGCGCGGCAGCTTGGACAGGAGATAGGTGAAGGGCAGGGCAAGCACGACGCAGCAGATAGCGACAGTGACAGCCAGCATCAGCGAGAAGCCGAGGACGCCGCCGAAGAAGACGCTGAGAAAGCGCTCGTAATTGGAGAAGACGAAGGCAGGCGTATAGAAGCCGCCCTGCTGGCGCTGGAAAAAACTCACAGCGATCATGGTGCCGAACGGCACCACGAAAAACACCAGCAGCATGCCCGCAGGGAAAAACAGCGGCCCGTAATCGGCTATGGATTGGGGGGCTTCGCGCTTCATTGTTTCAGCACCACGCAGACATCGGGTGCAAGCACGATGCCGACCTGTTGTCCGGCTGTCACCTCAGGCCGGGCACGCGGCGTTGAGACGGCGACGATCTGCTTGCCGCCCGCTTCGACGAAAGTCTCTATGGTGCCGCCAAGATCGCGCACGAAGGTCACGGTGCCGTTGATGGCGCCATTGCCCGGCGCCGTCAGGTGCACATCTTCCGGACGCACGGAAATCGTTGCTTTCTGCAGGCCTGCAGGCAGGAGAAGACCGGGCACGCTGTGCCCGAAGATGGTGGCGGCGCCAGAACTGTCGGCCGTCGTCTCGATGAGATTTGTCGAGCCGATGAAGTCGGCGACAAACGTATCGGCGGGTTTGCGGTAGATTTCGATCGGCGGGGCGGCCTGGCGGATATGGCCGCCATTCATGACCACCACCGTATCGGCCATGGTCATGGCCTCGCGCTGGTCGTGGGTCACCACGATGGTGGTGATGCCGAGCTTCTGCTGCAGCTGCCGCAGTTCCACCTGCATTGCTTCACGCAGCTTTGCATCGAGCGCCGAGAGCGGCTCGTCGAGCAGGAACAGTTTGGGCGAAAGCGCCAAAGCGCGGGCGATGGCCACGCGCTGGCGCTGGCCGCCGGACAGTTTCGAAACGGGCCGGTCGCCGTAGCCGGGCAGGTGGATCAGGGCCAGCAGTTCATCGACGCGCTTTTTCTGGTCTTCGCGGCCTTTGCCACGAATGCGCAGGGGATAGGCGATATTTTCGCCAACGCTCAAATGCGGGAACAGGGCCAGCGACTGGAACACCATGCCCAGATTGCGCTTGTGGGTCGGGACCTTGGTGATGTCTTCGCCGTCGAGCAGGATTGAGCCGCCGGTCGGATCGTCGAGCCCGGCAATCATCCGCAGGAGCGTGGTCTTGCCGCAGCCCGATGGCCCGAGCATGCACACAAACGTGCCGTGCGGCACGGAAAGCTGCACATTCTCCACGGCGGTAAATGTACCAAATTGCTTGGTTACACCGTTCAATACCAGTCCGGACATCGAGCCCTCGTTTCATTCGTCATCGTTAAAAAGAAACCCGGTTCGGAATAGGCCGGGTTTCACCTTTGTAGAATCCGGCAGGCTGCCGCCGGTTCCGGAAAGCGTATCCGCAACCGGCGGCAAACGCGATCAGCCAACGATCAGCTCGGTCCATTTCTGGTTGAGGAAGTCGGCCTTGGTCGTCAGCAGGTCGTAGCGCGGCAGGATAGGTTCGATGTCCGACGATACAGCCGCGAACTCCTTTTCATTCAGGTCGAGCAGTTCGCGCTTGACCGTCGGAGCCGTCCCCACCTTGCGGGACAGGGTCGCCTGAATGGCTGGCTGGCTCATGTAATCGATGAAGATATGCGCTTCGTCGATCTTCTTTGATGCGCGCGACACCGCCCAGCAGCCTGAATCCTGGACGCCGCCTTCCTTCGGGAAGGTGGAGCGGACAGGATGCCCCTCAGACGCTGCCAGGCCGGTAACGTCATGATAATACTGGCCCATCGGGATTTCACCTGATTTCAGCGCCTGTTCGAACTGCGCTTCGTCGCGGTACCACAGCCGGACATTCGGCTTCACTTCGGCCAGCTTGTCGAAGACCTTGAGGATACCTTCCTCCGTATCGAGGGCATTGGTGCCGCCGAAGAAGGTTTTTGCCGTCACTTCCAGAAGGAACGAGTTGGAAACGAGGGCAAGCAGGCCGAGTTTGTCGGCGTTTGCGGGATCCCAGAAGGCCTGCCAGGATGTCGGCGCTTCCTTGTAGACATCGGTATTGGTCACGAGCGTGATATACCATGCGACAGCGCCGATACCGGCGATGCGCCCATCGGGATATTTGTTGATGAAACGGTCGAGCAGGTTCTTCGCGTTCGGCAGTTTCGCCGTGTCAAGCGGCGTCCAGAGTTCGGTCGACTGGCCCTTGATCATGGCAACCTGCGACATCATTGAAATATCGGCGGGGGCAGCCCCGGCCTTGGCAGCCTGTTCAAGCTGAACCAGCCATGCTTCGCCCGTCGGTTCCGCGACGGATTCAACGGCAATGCCGGTTGCCTTGGTGAATTCGGGGAAAATGTTCTTGTCGAACGAATTCTTGAAGTAGCCGCCATAGACGCCGATTTTCAGGGACTTGTCCTGCGCGCGCAGCACGGACGGCATGGCAAGCATTGCGGTGCCCAAAGCCCCGGCAGCCAGCACGGTACGCCGGTTGACGGCTGTTTTGATAATTGTATCCATAGTCCGATCTCCTTCTTGTTGGCCAGTTTCTGGCTGATTCCCACTCTTTTACCAACACTGCGCGCGCTCTAGCGCTGTGCGGTACGAAGTTCCAGTTTCTTAGTGTAGCGCGTCAGCGGATAGCACAGAACAAAATAGATCAATGCCACCAGCCCGTAGACGGTGAAAGGTTCGAAAGTTGCATTGTTGATGGCGTTCGAAGTCCTGACCAGTTCCTCAAATCCGATGATCGACGTCAAAGCCGTGCTCTTGATCAGCTGCACGAGAAAACCGACTGTCGGTGCCCGTGTGATGGCAAAGGCCTGCGGCAGGATGACCAGCCGCAACTGCGCGAAATAATGCAGGCCAAGACTGCTGCCGGCGTCCCACTGTCCGTCTGGCAGCGATTGCACGCCGCCCCGCCAGATTTCGGCAAGGAACGCACTGGCGCAGAGCGTCAGACCCAGCACCGCGGCCGTCCAGGCTTCGATGCGGAAGCCGAGCAGCGGCAGGCCGAAGAACAGCAGAAACAGCTGCATCAGCAGCGGTGTTCCCTGAAACAGGCCGATGTAATATTGGGCGCCGCGCCGCAACCAGTTGCGTTTCGAGATGCGTGCCAGGAGGATAGCCACGCCGACGATGGCACCACCGGTGAAAGCAACGATGGAAAGCAATACTGTCCAGCGGGCCGCCAGCAGCAGATTGCGTGCTATGTCCCAGAAGGTGAATTCGATCATGCCATGCCTCCGGCAATCGATCGGCGTCCGGCCGCATAGAGCAGCCTGCGCAGGGCGATACTGAGCCCGAGATAGACCAGGGTCACGATGAAATAGGTTTCGAAAGCGCGGAAGGTGCGCGCCTGAAGCATGTCGGCCTCGTAGGTCAACTCCCGCACGGCGATCTGCGAAACCACGGCGGATTCCAGCATCATGATAACGATCTGGCTGGTCAGGGCAGGGAAGATAACCTTCAACGCCTGAGGCAGTATGATCTTGATGAAGATGATCCTCGGGCGAAGGCCAAGCGCCTTCGCCGCTTCGGTCTGTCCCTTGTGAACGGCATCCAGCCCGGCGCCAACGATTTCCGTGCTGTAGGCCGCCATGTTCAGGGTCATGGCAAGGATCGCTGCCGCCACGGGATCAAGGCGGATGCCGAGGCGCGGCAGGCCGAAAAAGATGAAGAACAGCTGCACCAGAAACGGTGTGTTGCGGATGAGCTCGACGTATCCGGCAACCAGCTTGCGCAGGATCGCATGGCGGCTGCGGCGCCCGATGGCACCGAAGATGCTGAGCAATGTGCCAGCGACTGAGGTCACGACGATTAGAAAGACCGTCATGGCCGCACCGCTGGCAATCATGCCGAGCGCATCGTTCAACCAGCCGAAATCGAGCGCATAACCCACAGGTCAATCCTTGAGATTGGCAGGATTGAGCGGTGTCTTCAGCCAGGCCTCGGAACTCTTGTTGAGCGAGCCATCCGCCAGCATCTTCGCGACGGCATCGTTGACAGCCTGCTTGAGACGGTCTTCTTTCTTGTTCAGGGCAATATGCGAGGGAGACGTCAGAAGCTGGAATTTCTGTTCCGGTGCAAGGGCTTCCTGCCGCGCGAGCACCTGTGCGCCCACGTCGTTGCCCACCACCATGAGCTGCGTCTGGCCGGAGATGAAGGCCTGGATGACGGCGTTGTAATTGTCGAAGCGCTTCACATCGGCCGAAGCCGGTGCCGCCGCAGTCAGGGATGTGTCTTCCAGCGTGCCGCGATTGACGGCAATGCTCTTTCCGGCAAGATCGTCCTTGTTCTTGATCTCAAGCGCCTTCGGCCCGATCACCGCGATGTAGTACGGCGCGTAAGGCGCAGCGAAATCGAGAACCTGTTCGCGTTCCTTGCTGTAGCCGACGCTCATCAGCAGGTCGACGCGATGTTCCGTAAGGTAGGGAATGCGGTTCTGGCCGGTAACGCTGACAGTCTTGAGCTTGACCTTCAATGCGTCGGCAAGAGCCTGTGCCACGTCGATATCATAACCCTTCAGGGTCATGTCGGCGCTTGCCGACGAGAAAGGCGGGAAGTCGGCAAAGACACCGACATTGATAACGCCGGCTTTGGTGATGTCGTCGATGGCGTCGGCGCGCGCCGCTGTTGCCGACATGGCGATGGTTGCACCACCCAGCAGCAGAAGCGCGGCAAAGGATGATTTGAGCGTGGTTTTGAATGTCATGGCAGTCCCCTTCTTGTTATTATGTGACGGTGCGGAATGGTATCGCCGCACCGTTTGTTGGTCTGTTGATGCGTGTCAGCCGCGATTTCCTGCAACGAACGGGCTGAACACCATCAGGCTCAGGATTTCGAACAGCACCTGTGCGCCCGCATGGGCGGTGTTGGTGGTCGCGTCATATTGCGGTGCCACTTCCACCACGTCGCCGCCCACCAAGTTGATGCCCTTGAGGCCGCGGATCAGTTCGAGCACTTCGCGGGTGGTCAGGCCGCCCACCTCGGGCGTACCGGTGCCCGGCGCAAAGCTCGGATCGACGCTGTCGATGTCGAACGACAGATAGGTCGGACCGTCGCCGACGATCTTGCGGGCCTTCTCGATGATGGCGGGCATGCCAAGGCCGGTTACCTCTTCCGCATGGATGACGGTCATGCCGGATTCGTACGAGAATTCCCACAGATATTCCGCCGAGCCGCGAATGCCGATCTGGACCGTGCGGGTCGGATCGAGCACCCCGTCGAGTACCGCATTGCGGAATGGCCCGCCATGATGGAACTTCGTCTGGTCGAAGGCGCCGCCCGTATCGCAGTGGGCATCGATGTGGATCATGCCGACCGGACGCTTCTTGCCGACGGCCTTGAGAATCGGATGGCTGATCGAATGATCGCCGCCGACGGCAAGCGGCACCACGCCGGCGTCGACGATCTGGTTGAACCGGCGCTCGATATCGTCATGGCTCTGTTCCAGCCGGTAGCGGCTGGCAAAGGGAACGTCGCCGATATCGGCAACGCGCAGGTCAAAAACGGGCGCGCAGCCGAGCACATGATTATAGGGTCCGATGCGTTCGATGGTGCGCACGGCGCGCGGACCGAAGCGCGAGCCGGGACGGTTGGTCACGCCAAGGTCCATCGGGACGCCGACAATGGCCACCTGCAGATTGCCGAAATCCGGTGTCGCTGCATCGACCGGCATATAGGGCGCGGTGAGGAACGTCGGAATGCCCGCATAGGGTGCAAGCCGCGTGCCGCTCTTGGAGAAAATCTTGTCCGCAACCTTGCGGAAGGTTGGATCAAACAGCTCGCCGCCATGGCTTTCGCCATATTTGGCCCGAAGATCGCTCAGCTTCTTCTCATCCCATGATGTCATGACACTATCCCGTTCTCTGAAAGCTCGGGGGAAACGCGGGAGGGATTGCCCTTGCTAGGGTTGTCCGATGTGATCCGCTTCTGTCAGTTCCCCTGGGCTTTTCGCCTTCGTTGGCCACATTATCGATGCAAAGGCGATGGAAAAGCAATTGACATTGTTGTAGGGATTAGTGTGAGAAAATCTCACATGACAAATCCGAATTTGATGTCTATTGGAGTCTCTCATGACGCTTGGCCGGTTGCCTCCATTGAATCCCCTGCGCGCCTTCGAAGCGACGGCGCGGCACGGTTCCGTGACCGCCGCTGCCCGCGAACTCAACGTGACCCACGGTGCCATCAGCCACCAGATCAAGGCATTGGAAACAACGCTCGATGTGCAACTGTTCGAGCGCGGTGCGCAGCGGCTGAAACTGACGGCGCAGGGCGCGCTGCTGCTGCCGACCATTTCCAAGGCATTCGAGGATATTGCGACGGCGACGGCCCTGATGAAGCGCCCTACGACCAAAGGCGAATTGACGGTGACCTGCGTGCCGGCACTTCTGTCGCTCTGGCTCATTCCCCGCATGAACCAGTTCACCGAACAATATCCCGATATCCGGCTGACACTGATTGCCACCAATGAGGCGCATCATCTCCAGTCGCCGGATGTGGATGTCTGCGTGCTCTATGGCGATGGCAAATGGTCGGACTGCTGGTCGCGTTTGTGGAGTACGCTGAAGCTCTTTCCGGTGGCCAGCCCGACGCTGCTCAACAGCCGCCCCCTGCGCTCGGTCCGCGACCTGCGCAACCATGTGCTCCTGCATGGCGATGACGGGCGCGAATGGAACACCTGGCTGGCAGCAGCCGATGCCACGGATCTTGCGCGCGGTGCCCAGCATTTCATGAGCGATGCGCGGCTCTCGACGGAGGCTGCGCTTTACGGGCAGGGCGTTTCGCTTGGCGATACGATCACGGCAAGCAACCTGATCGCCAAGGGTGAACTCATCGTTCCTTTCGACCTGACTGTGCCCGCCAATGACGCATTCCATGTCGCCTGCCGCAACGAGGTGCGCAATGCGCCCATCGTCAAGGTTTTCATCGACTGGTTCTTCGCGTCGCTGGAAACCGATACCATCACGGAACCGCAGACCTCGGCCCGCCGGATCATCCGACGGCGCAATGGCAAGATCAGTGCGCCCGAGCGTGTGGCGGCGCCGCCATCCATTCCCACAACACGAGCCAAAAGGCCTGACCGCACGCAGAAACGGCGTGCCAAGGCCGATACCCGATAGGACGATCATCCATGACTGCTGCTGTGCTGAACCCGCTCGTCACCCGCCTGTCTCCCCCGCCTATTCCGGCCGTGCAGGCCTGGGGCCGGGCCTATGCCGGCGGACATGGCCCCTTGATCGATCTGTCGCAGGCGGTTCCCGGCTATCCGCCGCATCCGGACATGCTGCGCTGGCTGGGCGAGGCGGCGTCTTCTGTCGCCTATGCCAATTACGGGCCGATCGAGGGCGAAACGGTTCTGCGCGATGCCTATGCCGCGCATGTGTCGGTGCTTTATGGCGCTGGAATCAGCGGCCGGAACATCCACATTACATCAGGCTGCAACCAGGCCTTCATCTGCGCCGCCATGGTCGTGGCCGCCGCGGGTGAAACGGTGCTTGTCACCGATCCCTTTTATTTCAACCATGAAACCACGCTGTCGATGCTCGGTATCAAGACGGGGTTTGTCGCCTGCGGTGCGGCAGACGGTTTCGTGCCGACAGTGGAGGCGGTGGAAAAAGCGCTGGTGCCGGGCGTGCGTGCCCTGGCGCTGGTCACCCCGAACAATCCGACCGGCGCGGTGTATTCGCCCGACCGGCTCCGCGCAATTTTCGAGGTTTGCAGCAAGCATGGCATCTGGCTCATTCTGGATGAAACCTACCGCGACTTTCTCGCCGATGGCGCTGGCGCACCGCATGGTCTTTTCAATGAAAGCGGCTGGGAAGACAACCTCATCCAGCTCTACAGCTTTTCCAAATCCTTCTGCATTCCGGGACACCGGCTGGGGGCGGTAACAGCGGGTGAAACCGTTGTCACGGAAATTGCCAAGATCATGGACAATCTGCAGATCTGCGCGCCGCGCGCACCGCAGATTGCCGTAGCGCATGCGCTTCCCGCATTGAGCGACTGGCGCGCCGCCAACCGGCTGGAAATCGAGACCCGCGCCCAGGCCCTGCGTGAGACCATGTCCGGTCTTGGCGGCTGGAAGCTCGAAGCCGTCGGTGCCTACTTCGCGTTTGTCCGCCACCCCTTCCCGGACAAGACCTCGGTCGAAGTGGCCGAGCAATTGGCCAGACAGGCGGGCATACTGGCCATTCCCGGTGAATATTTCGGCGCCGGACACACGCAGTTCCTGCGCTTTGCCTTTGCCAATGCAGATGCCGCAACTATTCGGCAGCTGCGTGGCCGCATGGTCGATTTCAGCATCTGACAGCAGGGGCTGGCAACATCGTTGCCAGCCCCTGGGGTTTCAGTAGCCCTTTGCTTCGCCTGAGCTGGCGCGGCTGTCGATGGCGCCGTTATAACGCGCGCCGTCACCCTTTTCGATATCGGAAAGGCTCGCGCCGCCGACGAGGATGCCTGCGGCCTGGCCCCAGATCGACCAATCCTTGTCGATCTGGACAGTGTGGCCCATATCGCTCAACACCTTGCGCGTATCTGCCGAGAGGGCATAGGGCTCCATGTAGACCTTGTCCGGCAGCCACTGATGATGGACGCGCGGCGCGTCAATGGCTTCCTGGATGTTCATGCCATGATCGATGACGTTGAGGATCGCTTCCAGCGTGATGGTGATGATGCGCGAACCGCCGGGGCTGCCGATCACCATGAACGGCTTGCCGTCCTTGGAAATGATCGTCGGGCTCATCGAGGAGAGCGGCGTCTTCTTCGGCGCGATGGCGTTGGCTTCGCCCTGTACCAGCCCATACAGATTGGGAACGCCGGGCTTGGAGGTGAAGTCGTCCATTTCATTGTTGAGAAGCACGCCGGTTCCAGGCGCAACGACACCCGCGCCGAAGGAGCCGTTCAACGTATAGGTGACGGCAACCGCATTGCCTTCATCGTCGATGATGGAATAGTGCGTGGTTTCATGGCTCTCGCCGAGGCCTTTCGGCATCAGCTCTTTCGACACACCGGCCTTGAACGGGCTGATCTTCTCGCGAATTTCCTTGGCATAGGCCTTGTCGAGCAATTTTGAGACTGGATTGTTGACGAAATCCGGATCACCAAGCGCTGAGTTGCGGTCGATATAGGCGTAGCGCATGGCCTCGACCATGGCATGCACGGTTTCGGCGGAGCCGTAGCCGAGATAGGACAGCGGATAGCCTTCGAGCACGTTGAGGATTTCGCAGATGATGACGCCGCCGGAGCTGGGTGGTGGTGACGACACGATGTCATATCCGCGATAATTGCACTTCACCGGCTCCAGCTCGCGCACCGAATACTGCTCGAAATCCTGCTTGGTCAGAATGCCGCCCTTGTCCTGGCTGGCTTTCGCAATGGCGTCGGCAGTGGCGCCCTTGTAGAAGGAATCAGGCCCCTTGTCGGAAATGCCGGACAGCGTCGCGGCAAGATCGGTCTGGACGAGTGTTTCACCAATCGCGTAGGGCTTGCCATCGGGCTTCAGAAAAATTGCTGCAGCAGCCGGATCCTTGGCAAGCCT
Organism: uncultured Phyllobacterium sp.; assembly: GCF_902479695.1. NCBI lineage: Bacteria > Pseudomonadati > Pseudomonadota > Alphaproteobacteria > Hyphomicrobiales > Phyllobacteriaceae > Phyllobacterium > uncultured Phyllobacterium sp. The sequence continues at coordinate 73,658 of NZ_CABSQF010000007.1, forward strand.
CTTATTGCCGGCTTTGAACGAATTGATATCGCCCTGAACCAACTGGAAACCATCCCGCGCAAGACGGATCGCCGGTCCCAGCAGTTCCTCGCGTTTTTTGGTGCCGTATTTCTCACGCGCCAGTTCAAATCCCGCAACGGTTCCCGGCACGCCAACCGCCAGATACCCGTCGAGGCTCAAACCTTTGACGATATTGCTCTTGTCATCGAGATACATGGTTTTGGTGGATGCCAGCGGAGCGCGCTCGCGAAAATCGAGGAAGGTGGTCTTGCCATCCTTGAGGCGGACGGTCATGAATCCGCCCCCGCCAATATTGCCTGCCGTAGGATAAAGCACGGCAAGTGCATAACCGACCGCTACCGCGGCGTCCACGGCATTGCCGCCATTTTTCAGAACGTCAACGCCGACTTCCGTTGCCAGATGCTGGGCTGACACGACCATGCCATGCTCGGCCTTTGCCGGTTCAGGCGATGCCGCAAAGGCCATGCCGAGAGGGATCGTGCTCAAGGCGAGGGAAACGGTGAAAGAAACCACCGTTGTGAAACGGGTCTGCATACTTTTCCTCCTGCTGGCAATATTGGGAACAGCTAGAGGAACCTCTCCCGCATGTGATGTCCAGTATGAAAGCGACTTGTACGCAAGTTTTACAAAGTTTGCGGAGGCCGCTATAAACCTGAAGTAATGTTAAGGTATGGGTTGAGCGGATGACAATCAAACCGGGTGAGCGGCACAGGCAGTTGACGGTGGGGGAAGTGGCGGCACGCAGCGGCGTGGCGGTTTCGACGCTGCATTTCTACGAGAGCAAGGGCCTTATCCACAGCGAACGCAACCGTGGCAACCAGCGCCGCTACTCGCGCGAGGTTCTGCGGCGTGTTGCCATCATCAAGGTGGCGCAACGGACGGGAATACCACTGGCATCGATTGCCGAAGCCCTGTCGACCCTGCCGCAGGGACGAGCACCGACGCCCGCGGACTGGCGGCGGCTCTCGGCAGGCTGGAAGGCGGATCTGGATGATCGGATCAACAAACTGATCGGCCTGCGCGATCAGTTGAACTGCTGTATTGGGTGTGGTTGCCTGTCAATGCAGGAATGCCCCTTGCGCAACCCCTGGGATGAGCTGTCGGAGCAGGGACCGGGGCCGCGATTGCTCGATCCAGCACCAAGCGCCGATTAAAGCACGGGCCAGGCCCCTCTGCCGCACGGGGCAGAGGGGGTGAACAGCCTTGGGAGGCTTATTTCTTCCTCAGCAGGGATTTGGCTTCCTTGATCCCAAGTGCTTCGGGGCGGGTACAGCTGGTCTTGATGTCGATGAACTTCCTTTCTTCGCCGGAGCGCAGGATCGAAACCATGACATCGACACCGTGCAGCGCCCGGTCGATGGAGCAGCGGATATCGCGGCCCTCGAGAATCGCTGCCGCCATGTCGGCAAGTCCGGCCGTGCGGTAATTGGCCATCATGCCGACGGAATGCTTCTGGTTGGGAATGCCGAAAGGATGCGCCCAGCTTTTCAGTGATTTCGCCTTCTTGCCCGGCTTGGCCAGTTTGACATCGCCGCCGAAGAAATTCGGATCGGGCAGGAACAGCGAGCCATCCGTGCCGTAGAGCTCCATGTTCGGATGATGATGCGCCCAGACATCCCAGCTCGCCGACAGGGTGATGGACGCGCCGCTGGCAAATTCAAGCAGGGCCTGAATGGTGGTCGGTGTCGTCACCTCGATGGTTTGACCCCGGCGCGGTTCGCTGGTGATGGTGCGGGTCGGTGTAGCCATCGATGTCAGGGCGGCCACCCGCTTCACCGGTCCGATCAGGTTGACCAGATTGGCAACGTAATAGGGGCCAAGGTCAAGGATCGGGCCGCCGCCTGGACGGAAGAAGAAGTCCGGATTGGGATGCCAGTGCTCCATGCCGTGGCTCATGACGTGGGCGGTTCCCGATGTGATCGTGCCGATCTGGCCGTCATCCACCGCTTTGCGCGCCAGCTGGTGCGCGCCGCCCAGATAGGTGTCCGGCGCGCAGCCGGCTTTCAACCCCTTCTTGTTGGCGAGTTTCTGCAACTCAAGGCCATCCTTGAGCGACAGGGTCAGCGGCTTCTCCGAATAGAGATGCTTGCCGGCCGACAGGATCTGGTGCGAGACGGCAAAGTGCGCATCCGGCACCGTCAGGTTGACGATAAGGTCGATGTCATCGCTTGCAAGCAGCTTGTCGATGCTGCGTGCCTCGATGCCGAATTCCTTGGCGCGCGCTTCCGCCGCCTTCTTGTTGAGGTCAGCGACGGCACGGATTTCGATGCCCTTGAACAGGGGCCCGAGCCTCAGATAGGTGGCGGAGATATTGCCGGCACCGATGATGCCAATACCAAGTGTTTTTGCCATGATGCTGTCTTTCTTCAGAATGCCTTGACCGTGGCGATGGAACGGCGGGCAAACCGTTCGTCATCCGACGGGTTGTCGTGTTCCATGACGAAATACCGGGCCGGTGTGCCCTTCAGCGCTGTAAAGAGTGCTTTCCAGTCGACCGTGCCGTAACCGACATCCGCCCAGCCGTCTTCATTGGTGTTTTCGCCAGCCGGTGCGATGTCCTTGACGTGAACGGCGCTGATGCGGGAGCCGTAATCCCCGATCCACCGGAACGGGTCCGCGCCGCCGCGGATGATCCAGGCGATGTCCGCCTCCCAGGAAATACTCGGCGCAGCATCGAGGATAAGCTTCTGCGGGATCGAGCCGTCAGGCAGTGCCTTGAACTCGAAATCATGGTTGTGCCAGCCAAAGAGATACCCTGCCTTGCTGTAGGTGGCATGCGCCGCTTCGAGCCGCTTGCCGAAATCCGACCAGCCGGACGCATCTGAAGGGCGTTGCTCGACGGCCAGATGCGGGCAGTAGATGGCTTTCATGCCCAGCGTTCCGGCAATATCGAGCACCTTGTTCGGCTCTTTCTCCAGAAGGTCGATGCTGAAATGGCCTGATGCCATGGTGAGGCCATGGGCGTCGAGCGCGGCCCGGGTTGCCGCCGCATCCGCGTAAAGCCCGCCATAGCCTTCCACCTGCGCATAACCATTCTTCTGCAGGATCGGAAGAATTCTATCGAGCGGGGGAAAGTTGCGGGAACTGTAGAGCTGGTAGGAAAAGTCGGTCACGGTCAGTACTCCATAAGGTTTGTCAGATGCGGTCTTCAGTCTGGGAGTCAAAAAGCGAGGCGAGGGCTGGATCGAAGGTGAGGTGCACGGTTTCGCCGTTCTGGTAGCGGCGGCCGGAATCCACGCGCACCGACACGGCTTTGCCGGCGACTTTCAGCCAGACAAGGCTGTCGGCGCCCATGGGCTCGTCGAGATCGACGATCGCTTTGCATGAGCGGCCTGCCGGGCCGGGCTGATCGCCGAGTGTGATGTGCTCGGGACGGAAGCCGAAAATGACGGACCGCCCGATCTGCAAGGATTCCTGTGCCGCGTAGTTTTCCAGGGAGATATCGAGGTCGGCGATGCGGAAGACGGGTTTGCCATCTTTCTCTGCAATCTCGCCCTTGAGGAAATTCATCGACGGCGAACCGATGAAACTGGCGACGAACAGGTTGCGCGGCTTGTTGTAGATGGTGAGCGGTTCGTCCAGCTGCTGGATCAATCCGCCCTTCATGACGGCGATACGGTCCGCCAGCGTCAGGGCCTCGATCTGGTCGTGGGTCACGTAAATCATGGTATTGGCGAGCTTCTGGTGCAGGCGCTTGATCTCGACACGCAGCTCCGAGCGCAGCTTGGCATCCAGATTGGACAGGGGCTCGTCGAACAGGAATACGTCGACGTCGCGCACCAAGGCGCGGCCGATGGCGACGCGCTGGCGCTGGCCGCCGGAAAGCGCGCCGGGCTTGCGTTGCAGAAGCGGCCCGATCTGCAGAATATCAGCCGCATTGGCGATCCGCTTGTCGATCTCCGCCTTGGGCAGGCCCGCTACCCGCAAGCCGAAGGAAAGGTTTTTCTCGACCGTCATCTGCGGATAGAGCGCATAGGACTGGAACACCATGCCGATGCCGCGATCTTTCGGCTCCTTCCACGTGACGTTCCTGTCCTTGATGAAAATCTGCCCGTCCGAGATCTCAAGCAATCCAGCGATGCAGTTGAGCAAGGTCGATTTTCCGCAGCCCGATGGTCCGAGCAGCACGAGAAACTCGCCATCGGCCACGTCGATATTGAGCTCCTTGAGCACGCTCACCGAACCGTAGTTGAGCGAAAGATCCTTGATCGAAACGCTGGGGCTCTGCTGGGTCATACCGATCCGCTCCCGTGAAACTGTTGTAGAAAGATTGGCTGCATGCGCGATCATCCTTTGACGGCGCCAGCGGCAATGCCCCTGACGAAATATTTGCCTGAGAAGAAGTAGACGAGCAGCGGCACCAGGCCGGTGAGGATGGTGGCTGCCATGTTGACGTTGTATTCCTTGACGCCCTGCGTCGAGTTGACGATGTTGTTGAGTTGCACCGTCATCGGCACGTTTTTCGTGCCGGCAAAGACGACACCGAAGAGGAAGTCATTCCAGATGCCGGTGACCTGCAGGATGATCGCGACGACGAAGATCGGCGCGGACATCGGCACCATGATCTGGAAAAAGATGCGCCAGAAACCCGCCCCGTCGACGCGGGCCGCCTTGAAGAGTTCCGCCGGCAGCGAAGCGAAGTAGTTGCGGAACAGCAGGGTCAGGATCGGCATGCCGAAGATGGTATGGATCACGATGACGCCGGTCAGCGTTCCGAAGATGCCGAGATTGCGGGTGATGATCACGAGCGGGTAAAGCATCACCTGATAGGGAATGAAGGCGCCGAACAGGAGGATGCTGAAAAACACCTCCGAACCCTTGAAGCGCCAGTTGGCCAGGGCATAGCCATTGACCGATGCGATGAGGATCGAGGCGACGACGCTCGGTATGGTGATCTTCACCGAGTTCATGAACCCGACCTTCAGGCCCTCGCAGTAGAGGCCGGTACAGGCGCTGTCCCAGGCCGTGCTCCACGACTGGAAGGTGATTTCCACGGGCGGCGAGAAGATATTGCCGAGACGGATTTCCGGCATGCCCTTCAGCGAGGTGACGATCATCACGTAGAGCGGCAGCAGGTAGTAGATCGCGGCCACCAGCAGGACGCCATAGATCATGATTGTCGACGGCGCGAAGGTCGTCGTGGGACGTTTGCCGCGCGGTTCGGCGGCGGTCTGGCTTGCCATGGTCATTTGCGTTTGCCCTCGCGGAATTCCATCAAAGCCCAGGGAATGAGGACGATGAGAACGGTGGTCAGCATGATGGTGGACGCGGCAAGGCCCTGTCCGAGATTGGCGCGGCGGAACATGAATTCGTAGACATATTTGGCCGGTACTTCGCTGGCATTGCCGGGGCCGCCATCGGTCAGGGCGACGACGAGGTCGTAGACACGGACAATACCGGCGGCGATCAGGACAATGGTGGTGATGAAGACGGGGCGCATCATCGGAATGATGATGAAGAGATAGGTTTTCCAGATCGGGATGCCGTCAACCCGCGCGGCCTTCCAGATTTCCTCGTCGATGTTGCGCAGGCCTGCCAGCATCAGCGCCATGACAAGGCCGGTACCGTGCCAGAGGCCGGCAATGACGATGGCATAAATGGCATAACGCTGGTCGTTCAGGATCGAGAAGGTGAAGTTTTCAAAGCCGAGATCCCGTACCACCTTCTGGATGCCGTAGGTCGGCGTGAGTATCCATTGCCAGACCAGCCCCGTGACAATGAACGAGAGGGCATAGGGATAGAGAAAGATGGTGCGGAACGTGTTCTCGAAACGGATTTTCTGGTCCATCAGCGCCGCGAGAATGAAGCCGATGACTGATGAAAAGAACAGCAGGAAGACGCCGAAGATCGCAAGGTTGACAGCGGAGATATTCCAGCGCGGCGTGTTGAAGAGGCGGGTATACTGGTCGAAACCGACGAATGTCAGTTCCGGCAATGCCCGCGACGCGGTGAAGGAATAAACGACAGTCCACAGCGTGCAGCCGATGAAGACCACCAGAACGGTTGCAATCATCGGCAGGGCCGCAACCTTGGCGTTCAGGTTCTTGAACAATGTGTTGGGACGCGCGGTGGAACTCATGGCGTTCTCCGTCAGCTCTCCGCACGGCCGCCAATCGCTTGCGCGACCGGCGGGGTGCCTGGAGGAAGGTCGGTTCTACTGGGCTTGCTTGATGATAGCGACGAAGCGCGCCTGCGCATCATCGACGGACATGTGGGCGTCGGCGAAGAACTCCTTGGTCAAATCCTCGATCTGCCCCTTGGTGTCCGCGGTCAGGTTCTGGTTCAGCGACGGCAGGATGTTTTCCGGCTTTTTCAGAATCTCGATGCCTTTTTTCATGCAGGCATTGGCGGCTTCCAGATCGACATCGCCGCGCACCGGCAGCGAGCCTTTGGCCAGATTGAAGGCAACCTGCGTTTCCTTGGAAAGAAGCAGGCTCGCCAGCTTCAGCTGCGCCTTGGTCACCTCGGGGTTCTGGTTCTTGGGGAAGTAGAAGGCATCGCCGCCCGTATCGAGAATGGCGTTGCCGCCCAGCCCGGGCAGGCAGTCATAATCGGTTCCGGCAACTTTCTTGGCTACACCAAATTCTCCCTGCGCCCAGTCGCCCATCACCTGTGCCCCGGCCTTGCCGGTCATGACGAGCGTGGTTGCCTCATTCCAGGAGCGGCCGACATAGCCGGGATCGACCAGGCTGCGGGCCTGTGCGAAAGCTTCCCACACCGCCTTCATTTCGGGACTGGCGGCGGCTTCGGCATTCTTGTCCTGATAGACCTTCAGGAACAGGTCCTTGCCGCCGAGCGAGGGTAGCATGACGTTGAAAATGCCGGTCACCTGCCAGGCATCGCCGGTGGCGAGCGGGATGATACCCTTTTCCTTCAGCTTGGGCGCCGCCGCAACAAATTCCTGCCAGTTCGCCGGAGCGGGCAGGCCCGCATCCTTGAAGGTGTTGGGATTGATCCACATCCACTGCCAGGAATGGATGTTGACCGGCACGCAATAAATCTTGCCGTCATGTTTGCAGGCATCGAGCAGTTTTGCCGGGCGGATGAAATCGGCCCAGCCTTCCTTGGCTGCAAGTTCCGAGAGGTCGGTCATCATTCCGGCCTTGACCAGGTCTTCCGCATCGCGGCCCGTATTGAGCTGGGTTGCGCCCATCGGGTTGCCGCCCAGGATGCGGCTGACGATGATCGGGGTTGCCGTCGAGCCGCTGCCGGCAATGGCGCCGTCAACCCATTTGTCGCCGCCCTGTTTGTCAAAGGATTCCGCAAGGACCCTGGCCGCAGCCGCTTCGCCGCCCGAAGTCCACCAATGGGTGACTTCAAGGTCCACGGCGCCGGCCATGCCGGTCGTCCATAACAATGTGGATGCAGCCAAAATGGCCAGGGATGTCCGGTAACGCATCGTATCCTCCCAAATCTGAAACGTTACAGGTACGGTAATTGAAAACTTTGAATGAGGCAATCAGGCGCATCCGATTTTTTTCGATCATCGACATAATCCACAGGACTGATAAATATATGCAATAAAAACAAATCATTATGCTGCTCTTGGTTAGATATATGCTCTCTGGATTTCCGACGTTTTCTAGAAATATGGGAGATATCAATCTAATCACTTGATCTAATAGGCATGGATGTTCCTTGAATTTTCCTGGAATCTGAAACGATACAGAAAGTTGCAGAAGGTATCTTGAAGATCGCTCTTCGCGGGTCCATACAGGAGGCGGGTTTTGGTTAACCGGTTGAATTGACATGAACGACAAGCAGCATCACCCTGATGACGGGGAAAAAGTGGCGGCTCTCGCGGACGGCGAGAGGCCGACGCTGAAAACCATCGCGTTCATGGCCGGGCTCGGGGTGACGACCGTTTCGCGCGCGCTCAAGGATGCGCCGGAAATCGGGCAGGCAACCAAGACCCGCGTGCAGCTGATCGCCAAGCAGATCGGCTACAGGCCCAACCGCGCGGGTGTGCGCCTGCGGACCGGCAAGACGAATGTGATCAGCCTGGTGCTCAATGCGCAGAGCGAGATCATGGGGCTTACCTCCAATCTCGTCTACGGTATTTCCGAAGTCCTGGCTGAAACGCCATACCATCTCATCGTGACGCCATACTCGCCCGAGAACGATCCGATGCAGCCCATCCGCTACATCATTGAAACCGGATCGGCTGACGGGATCATCATGTCCCAGACCCAGCCGTCGGATCCGCGCGTGCGTTATCTGACGGATCATCACTTTCCCTTCGCCACGCACGGGCGGACGCGAATGGGTATCGAGCATCCGTTCCACGATTTCGACAACGAAGCCTATGCCTATGCGGCAGTGAAAAGTCTGGTTGAGCGTGGCCGCCGCCGGATCGCCATGGTTGCCGGGCCCGGCCCGGCCCATACTTATTACTGGCATCTCGACGATGGTTTCAGGCGGGGCCTGCAGGAAAGCGGGGCAGTGCCCGTTATGCTCGACCATTGGAACGGCAGCATTTCATTGGACGATGTGCGCAACCGGACGGAAATGTTCATGCGCCAGCCCAATCCGCCGGATGGCATCATCTGCTGCACCGGCGGCCTGACCGTTGCTGTTGTCGCGGGTATCGAGGCAACGGGCATGAAACTCGGCCGGGACATCGATCTGGTGTCGAAGCAGACGACGCATTTCCTGCAATGGTTCCGCCCGGAAATCATCGTGTTCAACGAAGACGTGCGGCATGCCGGGCGCGAACTTGCCCGGGCCGTGTTGCGGCGCATCGAAGGAGCGGACCCGACGCAGTTGCAAAGCCTGAGCTACCCGGAGGCCGAGTAAGCCAGCGGTTTGCTAGCCGATGAGGCCACCGGCCGTGAAGCCGCCGTCGACGGCAAGCGTTTGGCCCGTCACATAGCTTGAACGGTTTTCGTCGAGAAGAAAGGCGATCGTGCTGGCGATTTCCTCCGGCTGGCCGTAACGCCGTTGCGGCACCGTTTTGCTCCAGCCCTCGCGTATTTCAGGCGTATGCACGGCGGCGGCCAGGGGTGTTTCAACCGGGCCGGGCGCAATGGCATTGACGCGGATGTGGTAGGGCGCAAGTTCGACCGCCATCACTTGGGTCAGATTGATGATCGCCCCCTTTGACGCGCCGTAGGCCGCCCGCCCGATATTGCCGCGCATGCCGGAGATCGAGGCGAGATTGACGATGGCGCCGCCGCCGCTCGCCGCCATGATGCGCGCACCGGCCTGCGTGACCAGAAATGTGCCGATGACGTTGATCTCATGAATCTGCCGGAACATGTCCGCCGTGGTATCGAAGAACGGCGTATCGCGGCCGATCCCCGCCGAACAGACAATCCCCCTGATCGGACCGAACCCTGCTTCCGTCTCCGCCATGAGTGCCCCGACCGCGTGCTCGTCGGTGACATCGACCTGGGCAAAGCGGATGCGGCCGGGATGGGCCTTGCCGAGGTCTGCCTTCACCGTTTCCTTCACGTCTCGATCAGCAACGACAATCTTCCAGCCGTCGCTGGCCAGGGCATGGACCGTCGCAAGGCCTATCCCCGATGCGCCGCCGGTGACAAGGGCGGTGCGCTCGCCGGTATCGAATGTCGTCATGACGTGGTCCTCTCTGTTGCGGAAGAAGAGGTGGTCAGGCCTCTTCCAGACACAGTTCAAAGGTGATGCAGACGGGATTGTCGCCGCGCACTAGATTGCCGCGGGTGATGCCGCCTCCGGTATCGACCATGGTGATCTCTATGCGGGTCCTGCTGGTATCTGCCAAAACAACCCCGCCGGTGATGAACACTTCCGTCGCGATATCCTCGACGCGACCGCCATCGGCGTATCGGGCGCCGATCAGGCTGCCGACGCCGCCACGCAGATGTGCCCCGGCAAAGCCATGCTTGCGGCAGATCGCTTCGAGCGCGCCGGTGATGTCTTCGTTCGGGCGGACACGGGCGATGATTGTCCGCGGACCGGCGTCATCGGCCGCAGGTGCGCTGACCGGCACGGGATGGAAAATGGTGAATGCCGTTTCCGCATCCGGCTCCGACACCATGCGGATGGTCTCGACGCCCCAGACCGTGGCGCGGATTGGCCGGCTGACGATTGTCTCGTGCGGCAGGATGTGGCCGGCGCAACGTCTGCCATCCGGCTCAATCCAGGTGGCGTGGCAATGGATGAAGGCTGCGCCGTCGCGCTCGCCGAACGTGACATTGCCCCGTTCCATCACGGTTTCGCCTGCCGGTGCGAAGGTATCGCTGTACCATGCCGCATGAAGGCCATCGGTCGAGAGTGCCGGCATGAGATAATGGAACGGAGCAAAAGCGCCGCCTTCGATGACAAGCGATGCGGCGCGCAGATTGGCGGCGGCAAGCGGGATGGCAATGGCGTCGTTGAGGCAGAGACCCGGCTGGAGCTCAAAGCTGAATGTACGCCCGGTGCCGACGACACTCTCGAACCGTTCCGCGGCCGCCGGGCCGGGTTGCTGCAACCGGCGCTCAGGCACCGACCACCGCCGAACAGCTCTGTCCGCCATCGACGGGCAGGCAGACACCGGTGATGAATTTTGCTTCGTCTGAGGCAAGAAAGACGGCGGCATTGGCCACATCGAACGCGCTGCCCATCTGCCCCAGCGGAACAAGGCGATTGCGTGCGGCGACCATCTCTTCGTTCGATGTGTAGTTGCCGGAAATCTGCTTGTAGATCAGCGGTGTATCGATCATGCCGGGCATGATGCAATTGGCGCGGATGCCATGCGGTGCGTATTGCAGGGCAAGCGCCACGGTCGCCTGATTGACCGCGCCCTTGGCCGCGTAATAGGCGAAATAGGGATAGCCGGTCCAGCGGATGGCTGCCAGCGAGGAAATGTTGACGATTGCCCCGGATTTGCGCGCCTTCATATGCGGCAGGACGGCCTTGGCGGTGCGGAACACCGAGCCGACATTGATATCGAGCGACATCCGGAATTTTTCATCATCGAGGTCTTCCGGTCCGCCCGCTGTGGCGACGCCGACATTGTTGTGCAGGATGTCGATCCGGCCATAGCGCTCGATCGTGGCGTTCACGGCTTCTGTAACGGAAGCGCTGCTGGTGACGTCCGACGTAACCGCCATGGCGGAAAAGCCCTCTGCCGCAATGATTGCTGCCGTTTCCTCGGCGGCTTCCTGTTGCAGGTCGATGCAAACGACGGTTGCACCTTCCCGGGCGTAGGCGACGGCGGCAGCCTTGCCGTTGCTCCATCTGGGGCCGGACGAGCCTGCCCCGAAAACCATGGCGATTTTATCTTTCAGTCGTTCAGTCATCAGAGGAAGCCAATCGAAATCCACGGGACGGCAGCCACGAGAATGATGCCGAGAATGAGGGCGGCGAGATAGCCCCAGATGGGCCGCATGCCCTCGTCGGGGTTGACCCGGCCAATGGCGCAGGCAGCATAATAGCCAACGCCGAAGGGTGGGGCGAAAAGGCCGATGCCCATCGAAAGGATCACGACCATAGCGTAGTGCACCTCGTGCACGCCGACCTGCCGGGCGATGGGAAACAGCAGCGGGCCGAAAAGCACGATGGCGGGTATGCCTTCAAGCACGCTGCCGAGAATGATGAACGCGACAATCGAAACGGCAAGGAATGTGATGGGACCGCCGGGCAGGCCCGTCATGGCGGCGGCAAGTTCGCGCGAGAAGCCGGACTGCGTCAATGCCCAGGCCATCCCGGTCGCAGCGCCGATGATCAGCAGGATGGCGCCGGAGAGCGAGGCGGTATCCACCAGCATCGGCTTCAGCCGTGCCCAGTCGAATTGCCTGTAGATGAAAAGCCCCGCCACGATGGAGTAGACAATGCCGATGGTCGATACTTCCGTTGCCGTCGCCACACCCTCGACCACCGAAGCACGGATGATGAAGGGAAGCGCCAGGGCGGGCAGGGCGATGACAAAAGCCCGACCGATCTGCCGTCCGGTGGCGCGGGTGACATGCGACAGGTCCTCATGACGGTAGCGCCGCCAGACGACGAAACACAGCATCACAGCCAGGACAACGCCGGGAAGCAAGCCGCCGGTGAACAGCGCCGCGATGGACACGCCGGTGACCGAGCCGATGGTGATGAGCACGAGGCTGGGCGGAATGGTTTCCGTCTGTGCGCCGGTGGCGGAGAGCAGGGCAACCAGATCGCCCGGCTTGGCGCCGCGTGCCTTCATTTCCGGGAAGAGCACCGGCGCGACGGCGGCCATGTCGGCGGCCTTGGCGCCCGATATGCCGGAGACCAGATACATCGCGCCGATCAGCACGTAGGACAGACCGCCACGCACATGCCCCAGGAGGCTCGCCAGGAACTGCACCATGGCGCGCGCCATGCCGGTCATTTCGATCAGCACGCCGAGAAACACGAAGAGCGGCACGGCGAGGAGAATGAGGTGCGACATGCCTTCGTCCATGCGTCCGATGACCACGATCATCGGCACATTCGTCGTCAGGGCGAGATAGCCGAACGTGGCAAGACCGAAGGAAAAGGCGATGGGAACGCCGCTGAGAACGAGGGCTGCGACGACGCCGACGAAGAAGATCAGCAGATTGATGTTGCCCAGCGGCTTCAGGGAAGGTCCGAGCAGCCAGAAGACAAGCGTCAGCACGCCGATAAGGGCTATCGCCGTCACGACATGCCGCAGGTTCGACACCTGAAAGAGTTTGATAAGCGCCGAGACGATCATCAGTCCGGCACCGACGGGCAATGCCGCCGCGCGCCATGCATTGGTTATCTCCAATGCGGGCGTGGTGATGTAGGTTTCTTCGTGGGCATAGTCGTAGGCGGGGTAGACGATGAGCAGGAGAAATGCCATTGCGCCAACAATGGCGATGACATCGAAAAATGCCCGGCGCTGCGGGTTCATCATGCCGACCAGCGCCGTCATGCGCATGTGCTCGCCGCGCCGGAACGCCACCACGGCACCCAGCATGGCGAGCCACAGGAACAGGATCGACGCGAGTTCATCCGACCAGATCAGCGGTTGATGCACGACATAGCGGGCGATGATGCCGGCAAACAGGATGACCACCTCGGCAACAACGAGGATTGCCACGGGAAACTCGACGAGATGGCCAAGCAGCCGGTCGAGTTTCGATGCGATGGAGTGGTCATTGCGGGGCGGGGGAGAAAGAATGCTTTCGCCCTCCGCCACCACGGCGCCTTCGGTCAGTCTGAGCCCTGCCATCGGGTGCGCCACTATGCCAGCTGGCCGACGACTTTTTCCAGAAGACCCCAGGCTTCCTCGCCATACTTGCCCTTCCATTCGGAATAGAAGCCTGCCTTGCGCAGGGCATCGCGGAAGGGCACGGGGTCCGGCGTGTTGAATTCAAGACCCTTGGTTTTCAGATCGGCCTGCAAGGTTTCGGTGAGCTTGGCCACGTCGTCGCGTTCGGCAAGACCGGCGGCGTTGATATGCTTGGCAACGACGGTTCTGATATCGTCGGGCAAGGCTTCCCAGGCGCGGCGGTTCGACAGGAACCAGAAGCCGTCCCACATATGGCTGGTCAGCGAGCAGTATTTCTGCACTTCATAGAGCTTGGCCGTCGAGATAATGGCGAGCGGGTTTTCCTGCCCCTCGACAACTTTGGTCTGCAGCGAGGAGTACACCTCGTTGAAGTTGATGCTGGCGGGTGATGACTGGAAAGCGGTGAACATCGATGTCCACAACGGGCTGACCGGAACACGGATCTTGAAGTTCTTCAGATCATCCGGTGTGGTAATCGGCTTGGTGCTCGACGTAATGTGGCGGAAGCCGTTGTCCCAGATCTTTTCCATTGCGACGAGATTGGATTTCTCGATCTGCTTGCGCACATGGGCGCCGAGATCGCCATCCATCGCCTTCCAGACGGTGGCGCTGTCGGGGAAGGCAAACCCGATACCGTTGATCGACGCGGCCGGAACGAGTGTCGACAGGATCAGGCCGGACAGTGTGAAGAATTCCACCGCGCCGGAACGCAGCTGGCTGAGCGTATCCGTATCGGAACCAAGCTGGCTCGACGGGAAGATCGACAGTTCGAAGCGTCCGCCGGTTTCCGCCTTGATCTTGTCGGCGGCTTCCTGCGCCCGGATGTTCATCGGATGAGACACCGGCAGGTTGTTGGCGTATTTATAGGAAAACTCGGCAGCATGGGCCGGACGCCGCATGATGAAGGGGCTGGCAACCAGCGTTGCAGCAGTGCCGGCCAGGACCTGGCGGCGTGACAGATTATTCATGTGATTTCCTCCCGAACAGCATGGCGCATTCCCCCGGAACTCATTGAACGAATGCAACCTCCATCGCATCGATTCAAATCATAGGTCCATATTATAGAATGCAATTCCTCCTTGAATTGGATAAAACCATAAACAAATACTGGTATCTTGCAATAATTTTTATGCCATAGTTCAATAGAACAACAAAATGATCCACAATATGGATCAAAATGCGTGTGGGAGAGCATGGAAGAAAAGATGACGGCACCGGCCAGTCTCAACGGGTCGCAAAGTGTCGACAGGGCACTGGGTCTTCTCAGTCTTGTCAGCTATTTCGGCGATCAGGGCGGATCGCTGAGCGAGATTGTCGAGCAGGGCGGCCTCAACAAGCCGACGACGCGGCGGCTGCTGCTTGCACTCATCCGCTCGGGGCTGGTCGAACAGGATGCGCAGACCCGGCGTTACTATCTCGGGCAGGAAGCCTATGTGCTGGGAACGCTTGCCACCCGCCGTTACGGCCTGCTGCAGATCACGCGCGACAGCCTCAGCATTCTCTCCGCCAAAACGCAGGATACCAGTTTTCTCTCCATTCAGCGCGAGACCTATGCGGTGTGCCTGCACCGGGAGGAAGGCACCTATCCCATCCGCACCCATGCGCTGCAGGCAGGGTACCGGCATCCTCTCGGCGTCGGCGGCGGTTCGCTGGCCATCCTTGCAACGATGCCGGATGACGAGATCGATATCATCCTGGCCGCCAACGAGGCGGTGCTGCTTGCCGATTACCCCAATCTTCCGCCGTGGCAGATCAGGGAGGATATCGCGGCAACGCGGGAACAGGGTTTTGCCCTCAACCCCGGGCGTATCCTGGCCAATTCCTGGGGTATTGGCCTTGCGATCCATTTTCCGGATGGGCGGGCCGCCGGCGCGTTGAGCATCGCGGCCATCGACAGCCGCATGCAGCCGGCACGTCAGCAGGAACTGGCGGAGCTGATGCGTATCGAAGTGAAGAAGATCGAGGCGCGGCTGGCCCATCTCCAGCCGCTCAATGATCGGCCGAAACGGGCTTCGGCGGCCGGTGTTAAATCCAGAGCAAGACCCGAACGGATGAAAGCATGAGCAGCACGGACACAGCCCTGATCACGGCCATGTCGAAACGCGTGATGAACCTGTCCGGTTTCCTGGCGCAGACCGCGCGCCGCCTGCCGGATGAAACAGGTTTTGTCTGGGGAGAGAAAAGCTGGAGCTGGGGCGAGCTGCAGCGGCGTGTCGATGCGATGGCTGCGGCACTGCACAGCGAATTCGGTGTCGTCAAGGGCGACCGCATTCTGATCCAGTCGCAGAACTGCAACCAGATGTTCGAATCGATGTTCGCCTGTTTCCAGCTGGGTGTCGTCTGGGTGCCGGCGAATTTCCGCCAGACACCGGATGAGGTCGCCTATCTCGCCAAGGCGAGCGGAGCCAAGGGCATGATCTGCGGTCACCTCTTCCCCGACCATGTCGCGGCAAGCCGGGACATGAACCCCGATCTCGCTTTCGTCATTGCCATCGGCAAGGCGGATTTCGGCGACGACTACGATGACATCGTCGCCCGCTTTGACGGCCGGAAAGTTGCAACCGCCGCCGTCGATCACGACGATCCCTGCTGGTTCTTCTTCACGTCAGGCACGACGGGCCGTCCCAAGGCTGCGGTTCTCACCCATGGCCAGATGGCGTTCGTCATCACCAATCATCTCTGCGATCTCATGCCCGGCACCACGGAAAAAGATGCTTCGCTGGTGGTTGCGCCGCTGTCGCATGGCGCGGGCATTCACCAACTGACCCAGGTGGCGCGCGGTGCGAAGACGATCCTGCTGCCGACGGAGAAGTTCGATGTTGCCGAAGCGTGGAGGCTGGTCGAGCGATGGCGCGTGAGCAATATGTTCACGGTGCCGACGATCCTGAAAATGCTGACGGAACACCCGTCGGTGCATGAGCGCGATCACTCCTCCCTGCGCTACGTGATCTATGCCGGTGCGCCCATGTACCGGACCGACCAGATTCATGCGTTGAAGACGCTTGGGCCGGTGCTCGTGCAGTATTTCGGTCTTGGCGAAGTAACCGGCAACATTACGGTCCTGCCGCCTGCCTATCATACGACGCAGGATGGTCCCGATGCACGGATCGGCACCTGCGGCTTTGCGCGGACCGGCATGCAGATCGCCATTCAGGACGATACCGGCCAAGAGGTCAATCCCGGCGAAACCGGCGAGATCTGCGTCATCGGGCCGGCCGTGTTTGCGGGTTATTACGACAACCCCGACGCCAATGCGAAAGCCTTTCGCGATGGCTGGTTCCGGACCGGCGATCTCGGCCACATGGACGAGGCGGGTTTCGTCTACATCACGGGCCGGGCGTCCGATATGTACATCTCCGGCGGTTCCAACGTTTATCCGCGCGAGATCGAGGAAAAGATACTCACCCATCCGGATATCGGCGAAGTGGCGGTGCTGGGCATTCCCGATCCGGTGTGGGGCGAGGTCGGGCTGGCGGTCTGTGTTGCACGATCCGGCAGCGCCCCCGATGGCGAGGCTGTCATGGCGTGGCTGAACGGCAAGATGGCGCGCTACAAGCTGCCGAAGCGTTTCGTCTTCTGGCCGGATATGCCCAAATCCGCCTATGGCAAGATCGCCAAGAAGCTCATCAGAGAAGAACTGATCCGGCGGGGGGAACTGGATAGCTAAGCTCATTCCAGCATCCGTGCCTTGACCAGATAACGCATCGGCCCCGATGTTGCGGCATCGAATGGCCAGCAGGTGGCAAGAACCAGATTCTTGCCGGCGGCATTCGTATCAATGCCGGACTGATCCCAGCGGACAACCGATGTTACCGTGACCTGATAGGTGAACACTTTGCCGTCGCGCCGGGTAATCCGGACTGCATCGCCGACCTGCACGTCCTTCAGAAAGGCAAAATGCGTATCGCGGTGTGCGGCATAGACGGCGGTGCCGTTGTCGCCTGCTTCTGCACTGCGGTCCACATGGCCGGGACCGAAGGCCAAGGCCTGTCCGCTTGCCCCGTGCAAGGCGATGGACGTTTCGCCGATACGCGGGAATTCAAGCCGCGCAACCGGCCAGGTGTCGGCCCATGACCAGGGTTTGACCGGCTGGCCGGTTGCGACGCTCCGGGTAAAGGCACGGTCCAGAAGCACCTGCGCCACCATGGCTTTCGCGTGAATCCACAGGCCTTGGCTGACCAGTACCAGCCCGACCAGAGCCATCACGATCATTCCGGCCCGCAGGGCAGGGCGGAGAACCGCCCTGCCTTTCTGCTTGGAGACGCCGTACCGTGTGCGGATCGTGCTCATCATGCTTTCCCCATTGTCTTGCGGCTGAAGAAGAACAGCCCGGCGCTGGCGAAGAGCAGCATCAACCCGGCCATCATGCGCAGTTCCGCATCGGTTGCCGTCTGCGGCAGGGGAAGCTGATCGGCAGGCGCCTGTTGGACAACCGGCTTCTTGCCTGCCGCCAGCTTGGCAAACTGGACGTCCGGGCCATTGTCGAGGCTGGCCTTGCGTGTTGCCTGTTCACCGAACACCTTGTCGAAATCCCAGCCTGCCGGGAGATTGAGCGGGACGTCGGCGCGGGTCAGCGGCTTGTCCTGCGGCCGTGATGGATTTGTGTCGACGGCAACGAGACTGGTCAGGCGCGAGACGAGACTGTTTTCAAGCGCGAGTTTCAGGATGCGCCTGTCGGCTTCGTCACGGCTGATCTTGCCGAGGGTGCTTTCGACTTCAGCATCGGAAATCTTGCGGCGGGCCCAGAGTTTTGACAGGCCTTCACCTTCAGCGGCCTTGGCAACCGGCAGCGTGACTTCCCATGGCTGCTTGCCGATCATGCCCTTGATTGTCAGTGTGCCGGAGAGCGAACCGAGCTTGGCGGCAATGACGAGCGGCTCGCCGCGGTAGAGATCAGGCAGAATGGCCGGTGTCACATCGGCATTGCCGGAGGAGAAGGTGGCGCTGAGGTTGGTGATGATGGGACTTTCTAGCTTGGCAAAGAGATTGCGCATGCGCTCGTCCACCTGATCCGTCGAGCCGATGGAGGTGAAGGTGCCGCGGCCAAGTTCAGCGGCGCGGTTCATCAGATAGTTGTTGGGAGCCGAGCCGATACCGACCATGAAAACCCGTGACCGACCAAGCTTGGCGGCAATGGTATCGAGCAGTTGCTGCTCATTGCCGATGGCACCATCGGTGAGGAACACGATCTGGCGGACAAAGGACTGATCGTTGGGGCGCCGGTCGTTGAGGGCTGCTTCCAGCGGCGCAAGCATTTCCGTGCCGCCGGACGCTTCAAGGTTGCCGACAAACTCGCGGGCGGTGGAGACGTTCTCGCGGTCGGCGCTGACGGTATCCTGGAACAGCGAGGTCATGGTGTCGTCGAAGCGGATGACGTTGAAGCGGTCAGCTGGTTTGAGGCGGCTCAGGGCATAGTCAAGGCTGGCCTTGGCCTGATTCATCGATGTTCCACCCATCGAACCGGAATTGTCGATGACAAAGACGATTTCGCGCGGGCGCTGCTCCTGCTTCTGTTCGACAACCGGCGGCGTCACATAGGCGAGGGCATAGTCATGCTTGCCGACCGTTTCGCGGAACAGGCCGACAGCGGGTGCCTTGGCATTCTGCGGTTTCCAGGTCAGTTCGAAGTCGCGGTCGGCGTGGTTGTCACCCGCCAGCGAGATGACCTGCGTCTGCGGATCAACGGTTTCGGTGTTGACGGAATGGTGATGGCTCTTCACCTCGCCGAGGGCAAATCCAGCCTGCAGACGAACCTTGATGCTGACCGGATTGACCGGGGCGTTGATGCGCGGATCAAGCACGGGCGGCGTGATCTTGCTGCGATCGGGGACAGGATCGGCTGTGGTGCCCCAGCCGGAACCATCGGCCGCAAGGTCGGCGGTCTGCGTGATCGGTGCAGGATTGTAGCGCGGAGCGACAACCAGCGGCACGCGCAAGGAAAATTCATCGCCGGACAGGCGCACGGGCTCCTGATAATCGATCTGGACAACAACCTGTTCGTGCGGGCCGATATTGGCGACGGAGTTGGTGAAAAGGTTCGGCCGCTGCTGTTCGACAAGGCTGGCTTTCTGCCCGGATGCCTTCGCCGTCTCATAGATGGCTTTGGCTTCCTTCTTTTCCTTGATGTCACCGATGATCACGCGCTTGCCGACAACCATTTTCAGGGCATGCACGGCGCTGTCTTCCGGCAGCGGATACGCATAGACAGCCTCGACCCAGCCATTGGAAGGGTTGGTGAATATCTGGGTGATACGGGCGCGGGCAGTGGGGCCGCTGACGACGATGTCGACATCCGTGGCGACACGCGGCGCTTCGATGTAGCGGCCGGCTTCCGAGCTCTTCAGCAGAAGTGTGCCGGATTTGACCTCATCGAGGGTGACAAGTGGCGACCGGGCGGTTTCGGCATGCGCCGTCGCCAAACTGAAAAAGAATACGGCGAGCGCAATAAATGGCAGACCAACGACGTTGATCAACCAGAGTGCCTGGCAGGTACGGCGCAGCCAATGGGGCATCGCGTGTGGGGATTGCTGGGTATGGAAGGTTGCGGTTTTCATCGGGAAAGCTCCTGTTGGTGCTCCCATCGGGAAGCTTTCCCCATTTCATACATGGGCCTTTTTGCCGCCAGCGTAAGCTTCGGGAATGTTCCGCACGGCCCCGTCACGAGATGTCTTGCCCCCGACGGCCTTGTGTGGATATGTGAAGGAATGTACGTGATTTGACGGGAGCGAGGCCTATGGCCGGGGATATCGACAGTCAGCTATCGGAGCGGCAGAACCAGGCGGTCGCCACGAAGATCCGCGAGGAAATGGCGCGGCGGCGGGTTTCGCGGCAGTATCTGGCCGACCAGGCGAAGATCAGCCTGTCCACCCTGGAAAAGGCGCTTTCCGGCCACCGGCCGTTTACGCTGGCAACCACGATCCGGCTCGAAGAAGCGCTGGGCATGCGTCTGCGCGCGGCGGACCAGCTCGATAGCCCGGTTGCGGTGAACAGTGGACATGCCAGCGAGGAATTCGGCGCCTATTCCCGCGCAGGAGCCGGGTGGATTGAAGGCCGGTATCTGACGTTGCGCCCTTCCTTCGGCGACCCGAAGGCAATCTTTGCCTATTGCACCGAGATCGGCTGGAACGATGCCGCATCCAATCTGCGGTTCATTGAAAAGGAACGGCTCGATGCGGCCTTTACCCAGCAGGGGACGGTGGCGATCCCGAATCTTTCCGGCCACATCTATCTCGCGACCAATACGTCGGGACAGCAGCGCCTGATCATCGTTTCGCGCCCGTCCATTACGGGCGAAATGTACGGAATCCTGACCACATTGCAGGCGGGCCGCGGCGCGCAATTGACGCCGATATCAGCACCTATCGTTCTCATTCCGATGGCATCCATGCCGGACGCACAGTTCGGGCGCATCGCGCCCGATCACGGCAGCTACGTGTCCTATCTCGCCTATCTCAAACGTACGGTGGAGGAACCGTTTGCCGTGTTCCTCCCCGGGCCTGCTGTCTCCGGTTAGGCCCGCATTGATTTGCTGCGCACGTCCAGCCAGACGGCGAAGAGAATGACGATGCCCTTGAAGATAAGCTGGTAGAAATAGGGCACGGCCAGCATGTTCATGCCGTTGTTGATGACGCCGATGATGAGCGCGCCGAGAATGGTGCCGACCATGGTGCCGACGCCGCCGGCAAGGCTGGTGCCGCCGAGCACGACCGCGGCAATCGCGTCGAGTTCATAGCCCATGCCGGCATTGGTCTGGGCCGAGGAAAGGCGCGAGGACAGCAGGATGCCGCTGATCGCCGCCATGACGCCTGAGATCATGAAGATGATGATCTTCAACCGGTCGACGCGGATGCCGGAATAGATCGCCGCCTCGCGGTTGCCGCCGGCCAGATAGGCGCGGCGGCCGAAGATCGTGCGGGAGAGGACGATGTGGTTGATGGCAAAGAGGGCGATGACGATCCAGATGATGATGGGAAGGCCAAGCCAGCTTTCGCTGCCGATGGCCAGCCATGTTTCATTCTCGATGGAAGCGGGGGCGCCGTTGGTCGGCAGGCTGACAGCGCCGCGGTAGATGCCCATGGTCGCAACGGTGACGATGAAGGATGGCAGCATGAGTTTTGCCGACAGGACGCCGTTGAGCCCGCCCATGATGGCGCCTGCCGCCAGCGTGATCAGCACAGTCGGTGCAAAGCCAAAACCCATGGAAAAGGCCTGCGCGGCCACCATGCCCGCCACGGCGATGATCGAGCCGACGGAAAGATCGATATCGCCGAGCAGGATCACATAGGTCATGCCATAGGCAGCAACTGCAATCACAGCCACTTGCTGCATGATGTTCATGAAATTGTTGAAGGCGAGAAACCGCGGGCTGATCGAGGAGAAGACCAGGCACAGGATGATCAGCGAGATGACGATGCCACCATATTGCCGGATGAGGGGGGAAGCCAGAAGCGCCTGCTTCGTCTCGGTCGAATTGCTCATTGGTGTATTCCTGCTGCATAGGTCATAACGGTTTCGGGGCTGAGGCCCTGCGCATCCAGCGTTTTCGCCACGCGCTTGTCGTGCATGATGACGAGCCGGTCGCTGAGGCCGAGCACTTCCGGCAATTCCGACGATACCATCAGGATTGCCGTCCCGGCGGCGGCAAGCTCGCGGATGATGCGGTAAATCTCGAATTTCGCACCGACATCGACGCCGCGTGTCGGTTCGTCAAGAATGAGTATTTTGGGCTGCGTCTGCAGCCATTTGGCAATGACGATCTTTTGCTGGTTGCCGCCGCTGAGCGAGCCGGCAGGGGTATCGATGGAGGCGGTCTTGATGGCAAGGCGCAGGACTTCCGTCTTGGCCGCCGCCCGTTCGCGGGCCGGGCGGGTAAAGCCGAACTGTCCGGCCAGCTGGCCCAGCGCGACCATGTTGATGTTGCGCTCGACGCTGTGCTGCAGCACCAGTCCCTCTTCCTTGCGGTTTTCCGTAACGAAGGCGATGCCGTGGCGGATCGCATCGGCCGGGGAGCGCAGATGCACGGGATTGCCGTTGAGGCGGATTGTCCCGGCCGGTTGCCCGAAACCGAACAAGGCTTTCATCACGTCGGAGCGGCCGGACCCGATCAGGCCGAACAGGCCGACAACTTCGCCCGGGCGCACGTCCAGCGAGACATTCTCGAATTTTCCCGTTTCGGACAGGTTCTCAACCGCAAGAACCGGAGGCACCGCAGATGAAGGGCGTTCGACAAGACGCGGCGGGTAAATGTCCTTCATCTCCCGCCCGACCATCAGCGCGATCAGGCCTTCGATGCTCGTGTTCTGCTTTTCCGTTGTCGCGACAAAAGAACCGTCGCGGATCACCGTGATATCATCGGAAATCCGCATGATTTCCTCCATGCGGTGCGAGATGTAGATGATGGCCGTTCCCTTGGCCTTCAGGCGTTCGATGATGGTGAAGAGGATTTCCGCTTCGCTGTCGGACAGTGAGGATGTCGGCTCGTCAAGGATGACCACGTCTGCGGGACGGCTGAGCCCCTTGGCGATTTCCACCAGCTGGCGCTGGGCGATGGACAGATCGCCGACCTTGGTGCGCACATTGACGGGCAGGCCGAGGTCCTGAACGATCTGCGCGGCCTGTGCGTTGAGATCGCGTTCATTGATGAAGCCGAACCGGTTGGGTTCATGCGTCGCCAGAATGTTTTCGGCAACCGACAGGTTGCGGCAGAGGCTGAGCTCCTGGAACACGATACTGAGGCCCAGTGCCTTTGCCTCGATAGGGTTCTTCGGAGCGTATGGCTCGCCGCGCAGCATAATCGAGCCCGATGTCGGCTGGAACAGGCCGACGAGAATTTTCATGAGCGTGGATTTTCCGGCACCGTTCTCGCCCAGCAGCGTATGCACGCGCCCGGGCCGCACGGAAAGGTTCATGCGCTTGAGTGCCGTCACCGGACCGAAGGTCTTGGCGACGTCCTTGATTTCAAGCACAGGTGCGTTGGATGAAACGGCCATGAATGACAATCCTTACCGCAGGTCTTCCTGGACTGCCACCCGCGCGGCGGTCCTGCGCGGATGGCACTGTTGTTTGTTGACGTTGGCGGGGGTTACTTTTCTTCGCCTGTTTTGGTGACAACGCCAGGAACGATCGGCTGCTTGGCGTCAACGGTCTCGCCCTTGATGACCTTGCCCGCGGTCGCAACCGCAACCTTGCCCATCTGGTCCGGATACTGCGCGATCACGCCGACCATGATAGGATCGTTCTTGACCGCATTGCGGGCTTCTTCCATGCCGTCGAAGCCGATGACCTTGACCTGATCCTGCAGCTTTGCCGACTTGACGGCCGAGGCTGCAGCAAGGGCCGCATCGTCGCCGAAGCCGAAGATGCCGACGACATCGGGGTTCGCCTGCAGGATGTTCTGGGCGGCGGCAAGCGCCTCGGGACGGGTGATGCCGGTCTGGATGGAGACGATCTTGATATCGGGATGCGCGGCAATCGCCTTCTTGAAGCCTTCGACGCGATCAACCACCGACTGCACCGTCGGGTAGTCAATGACAGCCACATTGCCCTTGTCGCCGATCTGCTTGGCCATCAGCTCTCCAGCCTTGACGCCGCCGGTATAGTTGTCGGTGCCGACATGCGAGGTGACTTCAACGCCCTTGGCGGGAACGTCCACGGTGATCACCTTGATGCCAGCCTTCTGCGCCTTGGCGATGGCGGATTTCACGCCCGTGCTGTCCACAGGCGAAATGATGATGACGCTGACGCCCTTGGTGATGAAATCTTCCACATCGGCGAGTTGCTTGTTCAGGTCCTGATTGGCAATCGCGATTTCAAGCGGCAGGTTTTCCGCCTTGGCTTCCGCGGTCATTGCCGAAGCAAGCGAGATATAGAATGGATGCTGCTGGGTGAGCAGCGAAGCGCCGATACCTTCGGCAAAAGCGCCGGTGGCCATCAGTGCGGCGGCGCCAGCAAGCAGCAGTTTGGTAAAATGGGTACGGATCATTGTTCCCTCCAGAACAGTTGTTTTCTCGAAAGCCGGCAGATGGGCATTGGCGATACACAACCGGATACTGCATGGCCGTTCTGCCGTGCTTCGTCCGTTGGCGATGGCCGATGCTCCTCCCACCTTCGTCCGCCGCATGGATGTTCAATTTATGTTGCTGTGTCAATATAAAAATTTGCGCGCGTAAAGTTTATTGCAGAAAGATGATCCGCATTCGCCACGGTATTTATTCGTTTGATGATGGCTGCTTGATGTCAGGGCCGTCATTTCGCGGCGTGTGATCACGGAAGAGATAGTGGGAGGCAAGGAGAACCGGCTCCAGGATGACCACGCCGAACAGGATGCCCGCAAGCCGTTCGATACCGGGTTCCAGCGCGGCACTGGTGTAGGTGTCGGGCACGAGGACGACAAGAAAGGCAAGGACGAACTGCGTTCCGATATAGCTGATGGAGGAGTTGCTGTTTTCGATATGCCGCCCGACAAGGACACCGATGCACACGCCAAGCGTCATGAGGACGGGCGAATGATGACTGCCGAGCAGGATGATCGTGGCGATCAGGCCGCCGACGCTGCAGCCGACAAAGCGCAGCACAAGCCGCGATGTGATCGGGTTCAGCACGCTTGCGGCCAGACGGCTCGCCGGAATCATCATCACGGCCATGATGGTGATGCTCGACTGGCTGAGGGAGGTGATGCCCGTCCACAGCCATATCCATGGAATCAGCCCCAGAGCGATGGCGGCTTGCAGCGCATGCTTCGCGGCGCCCCTGTGCCAGATCACGGAGTGTCTTATCGCGGTCTGCGCGGGCGTTTCCCGGGATTGTCGCGGCAGCCGGCGCCGGATGGTAAAGGTCGATACCGCGCTGACGAGAATGCAGGCGAGGGTGCCGGCAAGGATTTCGACGAGGCGCGACTGGGCGAACGGCAGCACCGATTCCGATGGATGTTTCATGCCGTCGATCAGCACCATGCAGAATGTCAGCCCGGTGAACAGCCAGGCATAGCTGCGTTTTCCGACGAGGGCGAAGTAAAGCGTGACGCCGCCGATAATGACCAGCGACAGGCTGAGAAGAAACGGCTTGCCGATGACAAGCGGGGCCAGGGCCAAAGCGGTACCCGCACCCGCCGATGTGCCGATGATGCGCAGAATGCCGCGGGTGAGACTTTCCGATACATGCGAGCGCATCACCATGTAGCCGCTGAACGCCGCCCAACCGATGTTTTTCGCCCCAAGGACGTGCGCGAAGATGATGGCGAGCAGCACGGATATGACGCACTCGAACTCGTCGACCATCCGCGGTCCGGGCCTTGCCAACGACCGGAGTTCCCGCACGCTTGCGGTTGCGAAAACAGTAAGGCTGGCTGTGGCTTGCCGCAGATAGTTCATTGTTTGCTTCTACCGATCTTGCAGCCAGCTGTCGATGTTTCGATTTCCGGGCAAGACGCGGCTTCCGAACCAATGCCGCTCTTGTTACTCTCGCACACCCTTAACGCTGGAGCACTGTCATGGGCCACGCATTCGACGCGATCATCATAGGGGCGGGGCAAGCGGGTCCATCGCTCGCAAGCCGGCTGACCGCGGCTGGCATGAGCGTGCTGATTGTCGAGCGAAAACTGTTTGGCGGCACCTGCGTCAACACCGGCTGCATGCCGACGAAGACGATGGTTGCCAGCGCCTACGCGGCGCACCTTGCCCGGCGCGGGGCCGATTATGGCGTTGTGATAGAACAGCCCGTTCGCGTCGACATGAAGCGTGTGCGGCAGCGTGCCGATTCCGTTTCATTCAATGCCCGCACGGGTGTCGAGACCTGGCTGCGCGGCATGCACAATTGCCGGGTTGTCGAGGGGCATGCCCGGTTCGTCGACGCTCATACGATTGCTGTCGACGGCGCGCTTTTTCAGGCGCCGCGCATTTTCATCAATGTGGGCGGGCGCGCCAACATTCCGGACATGCCGGGTATTCGGGATGTGGAGTATCTCACCAATACGACCATGATGCGGCTCGATACCTTGCCTCGGCATCTGGTGGTGGTTGGCGGCAGCTATATCGGCCTCGAATTCGCGCAGATGTACCGGCGCTTCGGATCGCAGGTCACTGTCGTCGAGAAAGGTCCCCGGCTGGTTGGACGCGAAGACGCCGATGTGTCCGAGGCGATCAGGTCCATCCTGGACAATGAAGGCGTTGCCTGCCGTCTCGATGCCAATTGCATCGCGTTCAAACCGCATGCCGACGGCACGGAAGTTCATCTCGATTGCGATTCCGGCGCGCGCAGTGTGGTCGGCTCGCACGTGCTGCTGGCGATTGGCCGCCGTCCCAATACCGACGATCTCGGTCTGGACAAGGCAGGCATCGAGACGGACGAGCGGGGTTACATCAAGGTCGATGACTTTCTGGCGACGAGTGCCGACGGTGTCTGGGCGCTTGGAGACTGCAACGGGCAGGGCGCATTCACCCACACGGCCTATAATGATTATGAAATCGTGGCGGCCAATCTGCTGGATGGCGAGCGCCGCAAGGTCAGCGATCGGGTTCCCGGCTATGCGCTCTATATCGACCCGCCGCTCGCTCGGGCCGGAATGAGCGAAACCCTGGCCAGAGCAACGGGCCGCCCCATTCTGGTGTCGAAGCGACCCATGACCCGGGTTGGCCGGGCTGTCGAGAAAGACGAAACGCAGGGCTTCATGAAGATCGTTGCCGATGCGCAGACACAGCAGATTTTGGGCGCGGCGATTCTGGGTACCAGCGGCGATGAGGCGATCCATGGGATAATCGACGCGATGAGCGCCAAGGTGGGCTACCCCACGCTCAAATGGGCGGTGCCTGTCCACCCCACCGTTTCCGAACTGATCCCGACAGTTCTCGGCGATTTGTCCGCCCCGGCGCTCTGACAAGGCCCGCGTCAAAGTGGAGCGACGGCGCAACTTGTTCCGGAGAAAATTAGAGGTTATTGCCTTGTTCAGATATGACGGATAGCCTTTATGCGTGTTTGCGGTCGATGCCCACGCCCTCCGGTGGTTTCGGCCGATACGGAATAAAAGGGGAGGAGATGATGAGATGACCACTGCATTCGATACAGCCGATGAAGCCGCCATTCAGCAGTGCGAAGAACGCCTGAGGTCTGCGATGCTGCGCAGCGACGTTGAAGCGCTCGATGTGCTGCTGGCCAACGACCTCATTTTCATCGATCATCAGGGACGCCGGATTGAAAAGGCGCAGGACCTTGAAGCGCATCGCAGCGGTGTCCTGGCGCTCGAACAGATCGACGTCCTCGACAGCATCATCCGGCCGCTTGGCAATGCAGTTCTGGTTTCGTTGCGGGTCAGGTTTACCGGAACCTATTACGGCGAAAAGTTTTCTGAAAAACTGGCCTTTACCCGTGTCTGGAGCCGCACGGCGGATGACTGGGCCGTTACCCTGGCCCATTGCTCCAGAATCACCATGTAAACAAAAGCAGAGAACCGACCGGCGAAACTCCGGTCAGTTCGTCCACGTGCGTTCGAGAACGCTTATCCAGTTGCCGTGGCAGATCTTGTCGAGCGCCTCCCCATCATAGCCCGCCTGGCGCAGGGCATCGACCAGCAATTGCAGATCGCCGGCATCGCGCATGGCGGCTGGAATGGTTGTGCCATCGAAGTCCGATCCAAGTGCAACATGATCGATCCCGATGCGATCGACGATGTAATCGACATGCCGCACCAGCTCACTCAAATCCGTGTCGGGATTTCTCACGCCGTCCTGACGCAGGAACAGGACGCCGAAGTTCAGGCCGACCAGTCCGCCTGTATCGCGGATCGCGTCGAGCTGGCGGTCCGTCAGATTGCGGCTGTGCGTGCACAGCGCATGCACATTGGAATGCGAGGCCACGAGCGGCGCGTCCGATATGGCCGCAATATCCCAGAAGCCCTGTTCGTTCATGTGGGAGAGATCAACCATGATCCGCAGCTCATTGCAGGTCCGGATCAGCTGTTTGCCATGGTCGGTCAGGCCCGGCCCGATATCCGGGGAACTGGGAAAGCGGAAGGGCACGCCGTGGGCAAAGATATTGCTGCGGCTCCACACGGGTCCGAGCGTGCGCAACCCCGCCTGATGCAGGACGTAGAGTGCATTGAGGTCGGGTCCGATGGCTTCCGCGCCTTCGATATGGAGCACCGAGGCAAACGCCCCGTCTTTCATTGCATTGCGGATATCATCCGCCGTCCGGCAGATGCGCAGGCGGTCCTCCGCCTGCCGTTCGATCCGTGTCAGAAGCGCGGCCATGGCCAGGGTGGTGTTGAGCGCACTTTCCATGTCCGGCGTGTTGTAGTCGCCATTGGTATTTTTCTGCGGCGATGGCGTCGGAACGTAAATCGCGCACAGTCCTCCCGCCAGTCCGCCCTTTTTCGCGCGCGGCAGGTCGATATGACCCACATTTTCCCCCTCGATGAAGCGCTTCTCCGGCGACGGTTCGGTCGACATCCAGAGGCGGAGCAGGACATCGTTGTGCCCGTCGAAAACCGGGACGATTGAATGGCTGGTCATGGGTCAGGAAACCTTGGTGCGTTTTGCGGTGGCGGGAGCGAGTCCCGAAGCTGTCACCAGCTTTGGCGCGAATACCGGCAAATGGCAAATGCGTTTTCGGTCGCTGCCCATGCGCGCAACGCATCGGCGCGCCTGTTCCGTACCTCTGTTCCCGCCGCATGCACAGTGTGCATAGGTACTGCCAAAATCGGCATTGGCCGCCCGTTCAACCAGCATGATAGAGCCTGCTTAAAAAATTGACACGCAAGAAATTTGGGCGGCGAGCCAGTCAGACGATGTCTGCGGCGGGGCGGCGTCCGGGAACAAAAGAACCATGAGCAAAGGGGCACGCAACATGATCTCAAGACGCAATCTGTTGATTGGCGGCGCAGCGATACCGTTTCTATCCTATGTCAATCTGACCCAGGCATTTGCCGATACACCGAAGGACATCCTTGTTGTCGCGCAGCAGATCGACAACATGACAAGCCTCGATCCGCATGAAAGCTTTGAGGCGGTCGGCAGCGAGATTGCCGGCAATATCTATCACAAGCTGGTACATCCCAATCTCGAAAATGCCGATCAGGTTGATGGCGGCCTTGCCGAATCATGGGAAGCCGATACCGACGGCAAGGTATTCACGTTCAAGATGCGCGCGGGTGCAAAGTTTGCCAGCGGTGCGCCGGTGACAGCCGAAGACGCGGCATTTTCCCTGCAGCGCGCCGTCAAGATGAACAAGGGACCCGCGTTCATCATCACGCAGTTCGGCTTTACCGCCGAGAATGTCGAGCAGCAGATCAAGGCTGTTGACGACAAGACATTGAAGATCACGCTTGAAAAGCCGGTTTCCCTGTCCTTCCTGCTCTATTGCCTGTCCGCCAATGTCGGCAGCATCGTCGAGAAGAAGGTGGTTCTGGAAAACGTGGCGGGCGACGATTTCGGCAATGGCTGGCTGCAGAAGAACAGCGCCGGTTCCGGCGAGTGGGTGCTCATGGCCTGGAAGCCCAGCGAAAGCGTCACGCTCAAGGTCAATCCGGAAGGCGCCTATAAGGGCAACATCAAGCGCATCATCCTGCGCCATGTGGTCGATCCGTCATCCCAGCTGCTGATGCTGCAGAAGGGCGACGCCGATATCGCGCGCAACCTGACGACCGAGCAGCTGCGCACGCTTCAGGGCGACGAGAACTATACGCTGGTGCAGAAGGGCGTGGCTTCGCTGGTACTTATCTCGCTCAACCAGAAGAACCCTAATCTGGCCAAGCCGCAGGTCTGGCAGGCGGTCAAGTGGGCGATCGACTACAAGGGCATCCAGCAGAACATCGTGCCGCTGACGCACAAAATCCATCAGAGCTTCCTGCCTGAGGGCTTTCCCGGCGCCGTGAACGACACACCCTTCCAGAAGGATGTTGAAAAGGCCAAGGCACTCATGGCCGAGGCAGGCCTTGCCGGTGGTTTCGATATCGTCATGGACCATTATTCGGCCCAGCCCTATCCGGATATTGCACAGGCTCTTCAGGCGAACCTTGCCGAAATCGGTATTCGCGTTCAGCTGCAGGCGGCCGAAAACCGCCAGGTTCTGACGAAAATGCGTGCCCGTGAACATCAGATGGCGCTGTCCGCCTGGGGTTCGGACTATTTCGATCCGCATGCCAATGCCGATGTGTTCAACATCAATCTCGACAACTCGGACAACGCAAAGACCAAGCCGTTCCTCTGGCGCTCGTCCTGGCAGGATGCGGAAATGACCAAAAAGGCCGAAGAAGCCCGCGACGAGAAGGATCCGCAGAAGCGCATCGAGCTCTACGAAGCCTTGCAGAAGGCGCATATGGAGCACAGCCCCTTTGCCCTGATGCTGCAGACAAAAACCACGGCTGCCTGCCGCAAGGCTGTTTCGGGCATGCGCCTTGGCACATTGTCCGACTCCCACTCCTATGCAGGGATCGCAAAGGCTTGAACGCGCGGATAAAAAATCTGTCCAGCCTTCTCGGCAGTGTCTTCCTGACACTGCTCGGGCTGACGGTGATCACGTTCATGATCGGCCGCGTCATGCCGGTCGATCCCGTGATCGCCGCCGTGGGCGACAATGCGCCCGAGGCCGTCATCGCCCGGGCGCGGATCGAAATGGGACTGGATCAGCCGGTGGTGATCCAGTTCCTCCACTATCTCGCGCAGATCGTTCAGGGTGATCTCGGCAAATCCATCCTGACCCGCAATCCTGTGGCGACCGATATCGCGCGTTATTTCCCGGCCACGCTGGAACTGGCAACCGCGGCGCTCATTCTTGCCGCCGTGATCGGCATTCCGCTTGGCGTCTGGGCCGCCGTTCGGCAGGGAAGCTATGTCGACCAGACCATCCGCGTCATCTGCCTCGCCGGCCATTCCGTTCCGGTTTTCGTGCTGGCGATGATTTCGCTGCTGGTGTTTTACGCCGTGCTCGGCATTGCGCCGGGGCCGGGGCGTCAGGACATCATTTTTCAGGATATGGTGCCGCACGTCACCGGCATCCTGACAATCGACTCCATCATTGCCGGGGATTGGGATGCGCTTTATGACGCGCTCATCCACATGATACAGCCCGTCTGCATCCTCGCTTATTTCAGCATGGCCTACATCACGCGCATGACCCGCGCCTTCATGCTGGATGCGCTCAAGGGCGAGTTTGTCATTACCGCGCGTGCCAAGGGGCTTTCTGCCGCCGCCGTTGTCTGGAAACATGCCTTTCCGACCGTCGCAGTCCAGCTCGTCACGGTTCTCGCGCTCACCTATGCCGGTTTGCTGGAAGGGGCGGTCGTGACGGAAACGGTGTTCAGCTGGCCGGGCCTTGGGCAATATCTGACCATCTCGCTGATGAATGCGGACATGAACCCGGTTGTGGGCGCAACGCTGCTGATCGGCCTGATCTATGTCGTTCTCAACCTGCTCGCCGATATCTTATACAAACTCCTGGATCCACGCGTCCGATGATACAGACATCTTTTCGTAACTGGGCGCTGGATGAAACCCCCGCCTCGCGCTCGCAAGCCAATTGGGGACGCCGGTACCGTATCTGGCTGAGCCTGAAGTCCAATCCTCTGGCGATGATCGGCCTCGGCATCATCCTTCTGTTTGCCCTGCTGTCGCTGCTGGCACCCTTGATCGCGCCCTATGATCCGAGCCTGCAAAATCTCGGCAACAGATTGGCGCGTCCCTCGGCTGTGCATTGGTTCGGAACGGATGAACTGGGGCGGGATATCCTGTCGCGCATCCTGTTCGGCGGCCGCGTCACCCTTGGAATGGTGGTGTCGGTGGTAGCCGTCGTTGCGCCGATTGGTCTGGCTGTGGGTTGTGTTGCCGGATATATGGGCGGGGTGGTCGATTCCGCTCTCATGCGGATCACCGACGTGTTTCTGGCGTTTCCGCGTCTCATTCTTGCCCTCGCCTTCGTCGCTGCGCTGAAGCCCGGCGTGGAGAGTGCAATCCTTGCGATCGCCTTGACCGCATGGCCGCCCTATGCCCGGCTGGCCCGGGCGGAAACCATGACGATCCGCAACACCGATTATGTCGCCGCGTACCGCCTGACCGGCGCATCGCGCTGGCGCATCATGCTGCGCCATATCGCGCCGCTGTGCGTGCCAAGCCTGATCGTGCGCACCACGCTCGACATGAGTTCGATCATCATCACTGCGGCCAGTCTCGGTTTTCTCGGCATGGGCGCGCAGGCGCCGTCCCCGGAATGGGGCGCGATGATTGCCACGGCCAAACGCTTCATCTTCGAACAGTGGTGGGTTGCGACAATCCCGGGAATAGCGATCTTCATGGTATCGCTCGCCTTCAACTTCCTGGGTGATGGCCTGCGCGACGTCCTCGACCCGAAGCAGAATTAGGAAACAGGATGCTGGTCGATATCAAGAACCTTCGTATTGCCTTTGAAACGCGAACAAGCCGGTTCGAGGCCGTGCGCGGCGTATCCATGCAGCTGGGTACCGAAAAACTCGGCATCGTCGGCGAAAGCGGTTCGGGCAAGTCCCTGACGGCGCGCGCCCTGATGAAGCTTCTGCCAAGCAATGCCAAGATTGAAGCCGACAGGCTTGCGTTCGATGGCATCGATATTCTCGGTGCTTCGGAACGCGGCATGCGCCAGATCCGCGGAAAGCGTGCCGGGTTCATTCTGCAGGACCCGAAATATTCGCTCAATCCGGTGAAGACGGTGGGCAGCCAGATTGCCGAATCATGGCGTACCCACAAGAAGGGCAGCCGGAAAGAAGCGGCGGAAGCTGCCATTGAACTGCTGGATCAGGTGATGATCCGCGACCCTCGCAAGGTGGCCGGTGCTTACCCCAACGAGATTTCGGGCGGCATGGGACAGCGCGTCATGATCGCCATGATGCTGGCGCCCGATCCGGAACTGCTGATCGCCGATGAACCGACCAGCGCACTCGATGCAACGGTGCAGGCGGAAATCCTGCGTCTTATCGACGATCTGGTGTCGCGCCGGGGCATGGGCCTCATCCTGATCAGCCATGACCTGCCGCTGGTCTCGCATTTCTGCGACAGGGTTGCCGTCATGTATTCCGGCCGGGTTGTGGAAGAGCTCAAGGCTTCCGAACTCGCCAAGGCACAGCATCCCTACACGAAGGGCCTGCTGAATTGCATGCCGTCGCTGATGCACCCCAAGGAAAGACTTCCCGTTCTCACTCGCGATGCAGCGTGGCTCAACCCATGATCAAGGTCGATCAACTCAGAATCTCATTCGGCACGCATGAAGTTGTCCGCGGCGTTTCCTTTGATGTTGCCAAGGGCGGCAGCTTCGGCATCGTCGGCGAAAGCGGATCGGGCAAATCAACGGTTTTGCGCGCGATGGCCGGTCTCAATGAAGACTGGAGCGGGCGCATCGCCTTCGACGGCACGGATGCGCCGCTGAAACGTCCTCCCGTCTTTTTCCGTCAGGTGCAGATGGTGTTCCAGGATCCGTTCGGTTCGCTGCACCCGCGCCAGACCATCGACCGGATTCTCAGTGAACTCCTCCTGGTGCACAAACTGCCGGACGTCGAAAAACGCATCAAGCAGGCACTTTCGGACGTTGCCTTGCCGCAGACCGTGCGCTTTCGCTATCCGCACCAGCTTTCCGGCGGCCAGCGCCAACGTGTTGCCATTGCTCGCGCGTTGATTGCCGAACCGCAGGTCCTGCTGCTGGACGAGCCGACCAGCGCGCTTGACGTGTCGGTGCAGGCAGAAATTCTCAACCTCTTGGCCGATCTCAGGCAAGCACGGAATTTGACCTATGTCCTCGTCAGTCACAATCTGGCGGTCATCGCGCATCTGTGTCCGCAGCTTGGCGTCATGCTGAACGGCGAGATGGTCGAGCAATTGAGTGCCGATGATCTGCGGGCAGGACGCACGAAACACGCGCATACATCGGCGCTTCGCACGTTGAGCATCAATCTCGAAGAACCGGCATAACGGAGGACCGGATGTCCGTCAGTTTGAATTGGGTGGCCGCTGCGGCCTGTGCCGAAAACTTTGCAAGTCAATGGCCGGCCAACGAGCCGGGCGGGGCCATCATCGGTTTCGATAGGCAAGGCATCCGCTTCGCCTATGCCGGAGGATTGGAAAGCCTCGCGACAGGCACGGCGTTTTCAGCTGACAGCGTGGTACGCTACGCCTCGGTGACCAAGCATGTTTTTTCGGCAATGGTGCTGCAAAACGCTGGTCTTATCGCGCTGGATGATCGCCTCGGTGACCATCTTGCTGAGCTGCAGCCGCCGCTCGCCGACGTGACCGTTGGCCGTGCCCTCGACATGAGCGGTGGTCTGCCGGATGTGCGCGAATGCCTGACGCTTCTCGGGCTGTCCGTTTATACGGAAACACAGAAACAGCCGCTCCTGGATTTTCTCAGCTCATTGACACGGCTGAACTTCGACGCCGGCACGGACGTTTCGTACTCCAATACCGGCTATCGTCTGGTCGAAGCGGCTCTCGAACGCAAGGGGAAGACCTTCGACGCTTTTGTCCAGGATGAGATTGCCGGTCCGCTGGGTATCTTCCTCAAGGCACCGGAAGTGTGGAACGATCCGGTTTCCGGTCTCGTGCCGGGCTATTTCAAGGATGATGAAACGTGGCAGCTCAGTGCTGCTGGCCTGCATATCTCCGCGTCCGGCAGTCTGACGGGGAGCGGCAACAGCCTTGCCGTATGGCTGCAGCATTTGCTTGCAGGCGGTGATCGCCATGCGGGCCTGCTCGGGGCACTTTCCGCCACCCGCTGCATGGGCGATGGCCGCCCATCCAACTACGGACTTGGTTTGCGCTGGTCGGAATTGGCCGGGCGCCGATTCGTCGGCCACGGCGGTTCTCACCCCGGCTACAAATCCTATTTCCTCCTTGATCCGGAAGCGGGAACCGGGTTTGTCGTTGTGTCCAATCGCGACGATACCAACGGCTACAAGATTGCCCTGGCCGCGATGGGTGCCCTCACGGGACTGCCGCTGCCACAGACAAACTGCACCATTCCCGACGGTCTCTACGTCACGGAAACCGGCCCGTACTGGATTGAAATGGCGGGCGGCATTGCCACCTATCTCGACGCCGAGGATACGCTCTATGACGATGGCGACGGCTGGTTTTCATCGCGATCCGCTTCCTCGCCGATGCGGCTGCGCTGGACCGGCACGGCCCTGGAAGGCGAGGCGGGTTATATCAACCGGCGGTTCCTGCCGGTAAAGCCGGGACTGGCATCCGCCGACCTGGACGGCCATTGGGTCGCCGCTGAATATGGGGCGCGTTTCGATATACGCGATGGCATGGTAAGCATGGGGATCGGCCCGACGCGCCATGCTATGCCATTGGTTCCCCTGGGCAATGGCCGTTTCCTCTTCACTCTCATCGATGGACCCTGGCGCAAGCGCATCTGCCTGCATTGCCTCGCCGATGGAAAAGTCGAGCTGGTTCTCAGCCGCAGCCGCATGATGGAATATACGCTGGCACGCTGATTTTGATTTGAAATCCGCATCGCTTTCCGTAATACGGGAAGGCGCCCGCTCACCGCGGGTGCCTTTTTGTTGTGAAGCAGGAACCGTCCCATTGGAAATCAAGTGGCTCGAAGACTTTCTCGCGCTGGCGAATACGCTGAATTTTTCGAA
The DNA here is from genome assembly GCF_902479695.1 of uncultured Phyllobacterium sp. Lineage (NCBI taxonomy): Bacteria > Pseudomonadati > Pseudomonadota > Alphaproteobacteria > Hyphomicrobiales > Phyllobacteriaceae > Phyllobacterium > uncultured Phyllobacterium sp. The sequence goes on from NZ_CABSQF010000007.1 coordinate 109,498, forward strand.
AGCTGCCGATGAGAGACATGTCACGCAGTCCGCTTTCAGCCGGCGCATCAAGCAGTTGGAAGCCTGGCTCGGAACAACCCTCATAGACCGGGCGACCTATCCGTCCCGCCTGACCGATGCGGGAGACAAGTTTGTGCCCGTCGCGCAGGAGGCGTTGAAGACGCTTCATCAGGCCCGGCGCAAATTCAAGGTGGACGAGGGGATCGATGCGCACACGATTACCTTCACGGCGCTGCACACCCTGTCATTCACTCTTTTCCCGGAATGGCTGAAGGCGCTGAACACAAAAACCGGACCGGTCCTTTCCCGGTTGCGCCCGGACTCCGGCATCATGGAGCAGAACGCCAATTCCCTGGTGGATGGCGAATGCGATTTCCTTTTGACCTACGCCCATGCGTCGGTGCCGTTGCTGCTCGATCCCCTGGAATTCGAGTATCAGCTGCTCGGTTCGGAAAATATCATTCCGGTGTCGGCACCCGGCGCTGATGGAGAGCCGTTGCACGCGCTTGGCCGCGAGGGGAAACCGGTCGCCTATATCAGCTATGAAAAGGCTTCGTTCTTCGGCCAGCTGATGGCCGACCTCTTTGCCAGGCGGCAGCCGGACTATACGCTTGTGCATGAGGGCAGCATGGCTGTCGGACTGACGGGCATGGCGCTTGCCGGCTGGGGTGTCGCCTGGGCACCGGAGAGCCTGACGCGAGCCGATCTCGCGCAGGGCGCGCTGGTCCGCGCTGCCGATCCAAGCTGGGATATCAGCGTCGACATCCGGCTTTACCGGTCCCGGCAAAACCGGCGGCCCGTGGTTCGCCGCGTCTGGCAAGCCATCGCCGAAATGACGTCATCGCACTGACGCCGTGCGATCTGCCTTGCCGCATATGGAAAGGCAGATCCGCGGCGCCGAGGGTCAGACCGCCGTCTTGTATGCGTGCTCGATATACAATTCACGCAACCGCCGCATGACGGGGCCGGGTGTACCGTTGCCAACGGGCAGTCCGTCGATCGTCGTGACCGGCAGGACAAAGTTGGATGCGCTGCTCATGCCCGCCTCCGTGGCGGCAAGAGCCTCGGCGAGGCTGAACGGGCGCTCCTCGATGCGCATGCCGGTTTCCTGTGCCAGCTGCAGAAGAGCGAGACGCGTGCATCCGGGCAGCGTCTTGCTGCTGTTGGCGCGGGTGACGATCGAGCCTTCCGGTGTCACGATATAGGCGGTCGAGGATGCGCCTTCGGTGACCAGGCCATCTTCGATCATCCATGCTTCCTGGCAGCCCGCTTCCCTTGCGATACGCTTGGCCAGGACCTGCGGCAACAGGCAGGTGCTCTTGATATCCCGGCGCGCCCAGCGCATGTCGTCGACGGATTTGATGGCGAGCCCCGTATTCACGGCCGGCAAATCGAGCAGCTTCTTGACCTGGGTGAACATGATAAGGGTTGGCTCGAGGTCATCGGAAAACAGAAAGTCCCGTTCCTCGGCACCGCGCGTCATCTGGAGATAGATCAATCCCTCGACGAGCGCATTCCGCTCGATCAGGGTCTTTTGAATCTGCTCGATCTCCTCGGGGGAGACCGCCATCCGGATGCCGATCTCATTCGTCGACCGTTGCAGCCGCGTGGTGTGAGGCTTGCTGTCGACCAGTTTGCCGCCAAGAACGGCAGTGACTTCATAAATCCCGTCGCCGAAAAGAAAGCCGCGATCAAAGATGGAAATACGTGCTTCCGCAGCGGGAACGAACGCGCCGTTGACGTAGGCGATGCGGCTGTCGGCCGTGTGTTTCATGGGAACTCCTTGGTATGAAAAGGGTGCGTCGGCCGGAAAATCACCGGCGGGCGAGGCGCTTCAATGTCTCGAGCGAGATGGCCTCGACCCGGTTGGGGCTCGATGTGCCGGCGTTGAAACCTTCGGTGGTTTGCGCCATGCACAGGGAATTGAGGATGCTTTCTTCCGTTGCTTCGATGGCTGCCTCGAACAGCGGCGACGCAAGCTCATTCGGCAGATCCGGTATTGCCGTGACTTTCTTGCGCTGCCTTTTCGTGCGGCGAACCTCTGTTGCGGTGGAAAAGGCCAGGGCGTAATCGCCCGAACCGTTGCTCAGCGCCGCACCGGTTCGGGCGAGGCCGCCAAAAGCGCGCGTGGCCAGACGCTTCAGATTGCGGTCCGACAGGGGCGCGTCGGTGGCCACGATGATGACGATGGAGCCGTCCCGGTCTTCGCTTGCCGAACTGGCATAGGGTGACCCATCGATGCGCAGATGCCCGCCGTAATTGGACTGGACGAGAATGCCGACGGTATAATCCTTTCCGCCCGTGCTGACGCGTCTGGAACTTGTGCCGATGCCGCCTTTCAGGCCGAAGGCCACCGTACCCGTGCCCGCGCCGACGCTGCCTTCCGCGACAGGGCCGTCGGTGGCCGCTGCAAGCGCCTCGCCCATCTCCTCGATGCTGGGGCGCCCGCTGCGGATGTCATTGAGACGGGAATCATTGGTTTCGCCGACCACGGCGTTGATGGAGACCAGCTGGCCATTGTCCGGCTGCGACAGGGTCCAGCGGTTGATGGCTTCAATGGCCCTGCCGGTTGCCAATGTGTTTGTCAGAAGAACCGGCGTTTCCATCTCGCCCAGCTCTTCGATCTGGGTCGAGCCGGCGAACTTTCCGTAACCGTTGAGCACGGCAATCGCGGCCGGTACCTTGTCCTGGAACAGGTTGCCGCCATGCGGCAGGATCGCGGTGGCGCCGGTGCGGATGGTTTCGCCTTCGACAATCGTCACGTGCCCCACACGCACGCCAGCCACATCGGTGATCGCGTTGAGCGGACCGGGCGGATAGTGGCCGGGAGCAATGCCGATATCCCGCGCTCGCGATCGTTGTGTATTGCCGTTGGCCTGTGCCATCCCGTGCGCTCCCTTATGGCGTTTTCATAGCGCTCTTCCGCACGGGATGGCATCGCAAATGTGGAATAGTTCTATGTCGAATGCGCAATAGGCATGGCACCGCAATTTACCGCGACCATAACGATCAGGCGAGGCAGGCTAATGCTGAGGTTTGACCTCAAGGAAAATGCCGGCCTCGCGTGCCGCATCGACAAATGCACGCCGGGCCTTGTGGGCTGGTTTCCACCCATCAAGGGCGTCCATACAGGATTGGAGTGCCTTCCGGTATTTGGGGCCGTGATTGCGCGGCCAGTGGATTTTGAGACATTCTACCGCTTCCCATGTGCTGTAGATCATCCTCTGTCCCGCAATGCCCAATCGTACTGCAACGGGGACAGAAAAACGTTTTTCACTCATCTCTTCCTCTTTTCCATCGCATGATTCCAACGTCTCGATGATCGCAGGATTTTGGGGCAGCAATGAGTCATCCCTGCCGCAACCGGCGTTCCGGCATGCTTGGGTCAGAGCGATGTGGGGACATCGCCATGATCCACCCTGCGTGAGAATTCCGTTTCCAGGCCCTGTGCAAGCCGTGCCGCCTGACCGATCCAGTCTTCCCGTTCAATGCGTCCGGGAAAGGCGAGGTAGCTCCCGACCCATTCCGCATTCTGATGGTTCCACGCCGCGATCTGGCTGAACGTCCAGATGCCGAGCTCGTTGAGTTTGATCTCGTTGGTATGGCCGACGCCTGCTATCCGTTTCAGATTGTCAGGGGTCGCAACCCTGTCGATTGACGGCGGGCGCTGTCCGGGATGACCGTCGCTGGCCAGAGCCGTTGCGGCCGGCGCGGCGGCAACCGGTGCCGCCGCCGGGGCCATGGCGGGTTGCAGTTGGACAGCCGGTTCGGCGGCGCGCAGACTTGCCAGCCAGCTGCCGGCGAAATAACCGACGATGTAGCTGCCGACAAGCAGCAGAGCCGCTTCCAGATACTGCCCGGCAAGACCCGGCAGCCATTTCAGCACCGCGACGACGAGGCCGACGACGAAGAGCAGGCAAAGCAGTCTAAGCCAGCTTGGCCAGGAAACCGGCCGCCATGCCTGGACCGATCGCTGGAAGGTCATGAAACCCACTGCGATGCCCAGAAGAAGCGCAATCAACATCCAAGGCCAGTACGTCGAAAGTAGATAGGTCATTGCCGTTCTCTCCTATTTGACAGAGAATTCGATCGGGCGATCAAGCGCCTTGCCTATATCAGTATCGTTCGATGCAATCGGATATGGGGAACCGAGGTCGACGGCAGTCAGCCGCTCGGGTGATAGGTCGGCATTTGCCAGGCAAGTGGTGCTGGCCTTTGTCACTTTGAGGGCCGACTCATCGCTTTGTCCTCGGATGAATAAAACCTTAAGTTGCAGCGACAACCTATACGTTTCCGCGCCTTCTTTCTAGTGACGCAATTTGTCCGGATTCTTCCCGATTGATCCACACAGCGTCAGAACGGCGCGTTGGCTGCCCGGTTATCGGCTCAAGCGACGATCGGCACGGCAATGTCGTGTCCGGCGATTGCCTTGACATTGTTCCGGCCGCTGTGTTTTGCCCGGTACAGCGCTTTGTCGGCATTTTCCAGAATCTGTTCCGAACTGTCGAAAACGCCGCTTCGCATCGACGCGACGCCAAGGCTGGCGGTCATTCTTATGATGTCGTCCTGCGGGGCCTTGATACGCAGGCTGCTGATCGAGGTCCGGATGGCCTCTGCCACGCAGACACCGTCTTCCAGGCTGCAGGCGGGAAGAACAAGTGCAAATTCTTCTCCGCCATACCGCGCGATATGACATACCCGGTCCGAGCAGACGCCGCTGAGGACGCTGGCGGCGGCTTTGAGACACGTATCACCGGCCTGATGGCCGTAGCGGTCATTGATGGACTTGAAGTGATCGAGATCGACCATGACGATGGCCAGATCATCGCCCCGCTCGACGGATGTGTTGAACGCCTCGACGAGCTTTCGCTCAAAACTGCGCCTGTTGGCGAGCCGGGTCAGGCCATCCTCCTCGGACAGGGTGTGCAGAATGGTGTTGGTCTCCAACAGGTCGCGTGACACCCGGCCATAGGCCTGAATGGCATCGAAAATGGTGGAAAGTTCGCGGAACAGGGGATGGCGGAACTTGACGTCGCCCGCTTCCTGCCGGTCAATCGACCCGAGATAGTTGATCGCCGTATGGATGGGGGCAATGATGTGGCGGGCCACAACGAACAGCGCGCCGATGGCGATTATCACCGGGAGTATCAGGATGACGATCCATGCCAGCTGGATCATCCTGGCGGTCTTCTGAATATCGCCCGACATCGCATAGGCGAGCGCTGCGGCGTCCGTCGTCAGGTCCTGTGTCAAGCTGTCCGTCAGATGCATGGCCGATTGATAGGCCTCGAGCGCCTGCTTATCCAGCTGTGCGGCGGAAATCCCTTCGGTTTTCGTTTGGGCCAGTGTCTCGCTTCGCCTGATCTGTTCCCGCTTGGCAATGATGCGCTTTACCTGTTCGGCGACTTCCAGCACCTTGTCGGCCAGTTGCGCATTGTTATCCAGGGTGAAGCTTCTGGCGAGGACATGGGTCTGCAGCTGCACCTGCCGTTCCAGTTCGCGATCCCGGGCGAGATAGGCTGAGCGGACAAGCGAGGCCAGCCGTTCGATCTTCAGGGCATTGCGGTTCTGGGCCAGGACGAGCGGCAGCTGGTTTTCCTGCGCGTAATCGGCGTTGCTTTCGATCTTTTGCAGCAGGAAGAATGAATAGCCGGCCGCCGCAACGGCATAGACGAGGACAAGCGCAATCAGGAGCTGACCTGCAGCCCGCATCGAAATTTGCATTCCCTGAAAAGGATTACGCATGTCGGGTAACGGCCTAATAGATGCTGAAGGGAAAGTAGTTGTTGTTGATCCGGTCATAGGTTCCGTTGAGCCGGATCTGGCTCAACGCCTCGTTGACCTGCTGGATAAGCTCGGTATTGCCCTTCGAGGCCGTCACATGCGATGTGCTGCGCAGGAGATCGCTGGTGAGCGGATCACCGACATAGTCGAACCTGGAGTTTTCGGGTGACTGCAGAAAGGCAAGCAATTCTATCGAGTCCGCCAGCATCAGCTCGACACTGCCGGAGGTCAGCAGTTTCTGAGCGGAGGGCTGATCCGCGGCCAGAATGATCGTGCTTTCGGGGTAGACTTTCTTGAGATATTCAGCCTGCATCGTATCCTTGCCGGCGCCGATTTTAATGCCCTTCAAGGCAGCGGGGGAAATGTCGTGGAATTTCTGCGGATCGCCGGCAAAAGCCGAATGGGAACGGTAGTAGGGCGTGGAAAATTCCATGCGCTTCGCGCGTTCATCGGTCAGCGACATGCTGGCAACCACGAGATCGTATTCGTGCTGTTCAAGCCGCGTGATGATCTCCACCCACGGCACCGTGACGATTGAGCAGTTTGCGTCCATCTCCTTGCAGAGGGCATGGGCGATTTCAACGTCGAAACCGGTCAGCTTGCCAGAGGCATCGATGAAATTGAAGGGCGGGTAGGCGCCCTCGGTCGCTATTCTCAGTGTCTGCTTTTCCGCCGAAGCCATACCGCCGAGCGAAACCAAAGCTGCAATTGCAAGAGCCAATACTGATTTCATCTTGTGTGCCCCAAATAGCATTTTGAACCATTTGGTTGCCTCGAAATGAATAAAGTGTAACCGGCGCCCCGCGATGTCGCGACATGATTTATTTTGATTGAACAGCTCAAGTTCAAATTTAGAAAAACCGGCTTCAGCGGGACGTTTGTGTGCCGCCCGTGGGGTGAGCTGGAAATCAACCCAATAATAACCTGATCCGTTAATTCAACATCAAGTGTTTGTCCGTAGTGGAAGACCACGGGAGGATGCAAACAGGGACAGAGAGAACCGTAATCATGATGTTGGTGATGGCGTGTATCGGCGGAAAACACAACATTTGGCTTGTTCTCCTTGCGGCTTTCGTTTGCGTATCGGGTTCATGGGCGATCTTCCGCCTGTTCCAGCGGGCGGCGACTACAACGGGCCCGGAAAAAATCGGATGGCACTTCCTGACGGCAACGGCGGCGGGATCGGCGATCTGGTGTACCCACTTCATCGCCATGCTGGCCTATGATCCGGGAGCGCCCGTCGCCTTCGATGCCGTCCTGACCATCGTTTCGCTTCTGGTCGCAATCGGCGGGGCGCTGGTAAGCTTCGTCATAGCTACGAGCGGATCGGGCCGGCTGCCTTCCATCGTCGGCGGTTCGCTGTTGGGTGTATCCATCGCAGCCATGCATTACACCGGCATGTTCGCCTATCGCGTCCAGGGTATCGTCGATTGGGACATGACCTATCTGATGGCCTCGATCGTTCTGTCAGTCGTCCTTTCAGCCGTTTCACTGCACCTTGCCGTCAATGGCAAATTCAACAGGCGATTGGCCGCTGCGTCCGGCGTGCTGGCGCTTGCCATTGTCAGCCTGCATTTTACCGGCATGACGGCGTTCAAAATTACCCCCTTGTCGACGGCGGGTGCGTTCACCGATCATGCGGCCCTGCAGGCCATGGCCCTGGCGATTGCGCTGGTGGGCATGATTGTCGTGGGTACGGGGCTCGTCAGTTACCTCATCGATGACCGTACACGGGCGGATTCGTATCAGCGGCTGCGCCAGATGGCGATGAACGACAATCTGACGGGCCTTCCCAACCGCGCCAGCTTCAATGACCGCCTCGACCGGGAAATCCGCGCCGCCGGCAATACCGGAAACCGGATTGCGCTGGTCTGCATCGATCTCGACCGCTTCAAGGAAATCAACGATGTCCGTGGGCATAGTTCCGGCGATGAGGTTCTGCGCACGCTGGCGCAGCGCATGAGCGATCTGTTGCACGACGGGGAATTTGTCGCACGGCTGGGCGGGGATGAATTTGCCGCCATTCATCACGCGCACAGCGGAGAAGCGCTGAACGGGTTTCTCGCCCGCATTGAAACAGCGATGTTCAAGCCCATCCGCATTGGCGATTTTGACGTGAACCCTGGAGCGAGCATCGGCGTCGCACTCTATCCCGACGATGCCGATACCAAGGAAATGCTGATCAACAATGCCGACCTTGCCATGTATCGCGCCAAGGCCGACCGGACCACGGCAGTCTGCTTCTACGAACAGGGAATGGACGAAACGGTCCGGGCCCGCCGGACATTGGCGGGAGAGCTGCGCGAGGCGCTCGACAACAATGAACTCGACCTGTACTATCAGGTGCAGACCGCTGTTTCGACCGGCGAGGTTCGCGGCTATGAAGTCCTGCTGCGCTGGAAGCATCCGAAGCACGGTTTCATCCCGCCGTCAGAATTCATCCCGCTTGCGGAGGAAACCGGGCTGATCCTGCAACTGGGCGAATGGGTCCTGCGAAGGGCCTGTGCCGCCGCCACATCCTGGACGCCTGCCTACAAGATTGCGGTCAATCTGTCGCCCGTTCAGCTTTCCCATGCCGACTTGCCGAAGCTGATCCATGAAATCCTGCTGGAAACCCAGCTGCCTGCCAGCCGCCTCGAGCTCGAACTCACGGAATCGACGATCATCGCCGATAAGGTCCGGACCCTGCATATCCTGCGCCAAATCAAACAGCTGGGTGTCACCATCGCCCTCGATGATTTCGGAACGGGATATTCGTCGCTTGAAACCCTGCGGTCGTTTCCCTTCGATACGATCAAGCTGGACCGTTCCTTCATGAGCGAAGTCGAGACGAGCCCGCAGGCAAAGGCCATTATTCGCGCGGTTCTCGCGCTGGGCAAGAGCCTCAGCATCCCGGTTCTGGCCGAGGGCATCGAAACGCAGAGCCAGCTGTCGCTTCTGGATGCGGAGGGGTGCGATGCGGCGCAAGGCTTTTATCTGGGCAGGCCCGCCCCGCTGGACCAGATCATGATCAGCGGCCAGATCAGCAGGATTGAAGACGGTATTGCAGCAGAAGTGCCGCTGCCGCAACCAACCACCATTCTGGCATTGTCGGCCTAGAATTTCGCCGTTCCACAGGGGCATCGCAGAACAGAAAAACGGCTTTTCGCCGCTGAAAGCTAACTGAAAGGTTGCGTCGTCTATAGTACCCCTGCATCCATAAGAACACACCCACGGTGTGACAAAGAATTGAGGGTGCGGGAAACAAATCGAGGACGGAACAATGGCACTTTCACGCTCTTTTTTTCACACGGCTTCTTTTGCCGTTTTGATGGCCGCCAGCACATTCGGTGCCGGATCCGCCGCTCATGCCGATGACAAGATCACCATCATGGTGGGCGGCTATGAAAAGCACATTTATTTGCCTGCAAAGCTTGCCGAAGCGCTCGGCTATTTCAAGGACGAAGGCCTGGATGTTGAATTGCTCAACGAACCGGCCGGTGTCGATGCCGAAAACCAGCTGCTGGCAGGCGCCGTCCAGGGCGTTGTCGGTTTCTACGATCACTGCATCGACCTGCAGGCCAAGGGCAAGCTTGTTGAATCGATCGTTCAGTTCAGCCAGGCACCGGGCGAAGTCGAACTGGTTTCGACGAAACACCCCGAGATCAAGTCTGCGGCTGACTTCAAGGGCATGAGCCTCGGCGTCACCGGGCTTGGCTCCTCCACCAATTTCCTCACGCAGTATCTGGCTTTCAAGAGCGGCTTGCAGCCCGGAGAGTTTACATCCGTGCCTGTCGGTGCCGGAGCGACATTCATTGCCGCCATGCAGCAAGACAAGATCCAGGCCGGCATGACAACCGAGCCGACAATCTCGCGCATGCTCAAGACCAAGGAAGCAAGCGTCCTGATCGACATGCGCACGATTGAAAGCACGCGGGCCGCTCTCGGCGGAACCTATCCCGCCGCATCGCTCTATATGGAAACATCGTGGGTCGATGCACACAAGGAAACGACGCAGAAGCTGGCCAATGCCTTCGTCAAGACCTTGAAGTACATCAACACCCACAGTGCGGATGACATTGCCGACAAGATGCCGAAGGATTTCTACGTCGGCGACAAGGAAGGCTATGTAAAGGCGCTTGCCGACGGCAAGGGCATGTTCACCGCAGACGGCGTGATGCCAGCGGACGGTCCGCAGACCGTACTGAACGTTCTGTCGAGCTTTTCCAAGAACGTCAAAGGCAAGCAGATCGATCTTTCCAAGACCTTCACGTCTGAATTCGTGAAAGCTGCCAAATAACCTTTCCGAGCCTATCGCTTCCGGCCGCCAGCGGCTGGAAGCGATCCCTTGGTATCGGGCATTGCGTGCACGCCCGTTATTCAGCACGCCCCAGGTATTTGCCATGAAAGACAATGCATCCCAGACCCCTGCCATTGAATTGATCAATGTCAGCCGTCGCTTCGTTTCACCGACCGGCAAGTCGCTGACTGCCTTGCGCGATTTCAACATGGTGGTCGAACCCGGCGAGTTCGTCGCCGTTGTCGGACCGACAGGTTGCGGCAAGTCCACAACACTCAATCTCGTCACCGGACTTGCCCGGCCAAGCGCCGGCGAAGTGCGCCTCATGGGCGGCCCGGTCAATGGTATCGATCCGAGAGTCGGCTTCGTGTTTCAGACCGACGCGCTGTTCCCGTGGCGCAATGTCATTGACAATGTCATGGCGGGCCCGCTCTTCCGGGGAAAATCCCATGCGGAAGCCACCCGTAGCGCCAGGGACTGGCTCGCCCGTGTCGGGCTGTCCCGCTTCGAGCAGCACTATCCGCACCAGCTTTCGGGCGGCATGCGCAAACGCGTGTCCCTGGCCCAGACTTTCATCAATGAACCTGAAATTCTGTTGATGGACGAGCCGTTCTCGGCGCTGGACGTGCAGACCCGGACCGTGATGCATGAAGAGCTGTTGCGCCTGTGGGCGGAACGCAAGGCCTCGGTCATCTTTGTGACGCACGACCTTGAGGAGGCCGTTGCCCTCGCGGACAAGGTCTATGTGCTGACTGCCGGACCCGCAACGGTGAAATCCGTCTATCCCATCAATCTCCCGCGTCCGCGCGTGGTTGCTGACATTCGCTACGAGCCCCGTTTCATCGAATATTGCCGCACGATCTGGGAAGATCTGCGCGATGAAGTGGAAATGAGCTATCGCCGCGCCAGTCAGGCAGCCTGAACCGGAGGAATTTCATCATGACCGATACCCCATTGGAAAATATCGCTCCGATTTTCCGCGCCGGAACCTCGGATGCAGAAATAGAGGCCGCGGCTCTCAAGGCAATTCGACGCCGCAAACACGCTGTCCTGTTCTGGCGGCTTGTCATCCTGGTCGGCATTCTCGGCGCCTGGGAACTTGCAGCCAACAGACTTTGGATTGATCCGTTTTTCTATTCCAGCCCAAGCGGCATTGTCATGCGCCTGTATGAATGGATCACGGAGGGCACCGCCGAAGGGTCGCTCTGGTTCAATCTGTGGGTCACCATGGAAGAAGCATTGATCGGCTTTTTTGCAGGCTCCATTGCCGGCGTGCTGGTTGGCATCGGCCTTGGCCGCAACCAGTTCCTCTCCGACATTTTCTCGGTTTATATCAAGGCGATCAACTCGATCCCGCGCGTCGTTCTTGCCCCGATCTTCATCATGATCATGGGGCTGGGACTGGCATCCAAAGTCGCGCTGGCCTTCATCATGGTGTTCTTCGTGGTGTTCGCCAACGCGTTTCAGGGCGTGCGCGAAGCCGACCGCAACATGATTGCCAATGCCCGTATTCTCGGGGCGTCCAACTGGCAGGTGACGCGCACGGTGATCGTACCATCGGCGATGAGCTGGATTTTCGCCAGCCTGCACGTCAGCTTCGGCTTTGCCATCATCGGCGCGATCGTTGGTGAATTTGTCGGCGCACGCTTTGGCATCGGTCAGTTGATCTCGATTGCCAAAGGCACATTCGATGCGGCCGGCATGTATGCCGCCATCATCCTGGTGATGCTTGTGACGCTGCTGGCGGAAATGATCATGACCATGATCGAAACCCGGTTGGCAAAGTGGCGCCCGCAACAGCACACCGACATGCAGTAATTCAGCATGCCAGCGATCAAGACAGGACCGGCTCGCTCCGGTCCTGTTTTATTGTTGGCAGCTTGATGTCCACAGTCAATCCTCCGCTCGGGGATGTGCCCAAACTCACCGTACCGTCAGCGCCGTCGACGACTTCCTTGACGATGGCAAGGCCCAGCCCGCTACCCTCGGGCTGCACGTCCATGATGCGGTAGAACCGCTCGAAAACCTTCGCTCTTTCATCGTCGGGTATACCCGGCCCGTTGTCTTCGACACGAAGCTGCACCCATTCATCACCTTTGGAAACGGAAACCGTAACGGTGCCGCCAACCGGCGTGTAGCGCAGGGCATTGTCGATGAGATTGACGATCATCTCGGACAGCATCGGGCCGTCGCCTTCGACGAAAGCCGGTTCGCTTGCCTCGAAACCGAGGTCGATCTGGCGGCGCAAGGCCGTTTCGGCATAGGTGTCGAGGACCTGCCGTGTTGCCGCGGTCATATCAACCCTGTCGCGCCGCGGCCTGCGGCTGCCCGGTTCGGCGCGCGACAATGTCAGCAACTGACTGGCGAGGCGGGCGAGCTGCTTCGTGCTGGACCGGAGAGCCTGCAAGGCCTCGTTGCGGCGGTCGTTGTCCTGTTCCCGCGCGGCAAAGCTTGCCTGGGTCGCGACCAGGGTCAGGGGGGTGCGCAACTGGTGCGCCGCGTTGGAGACGAACCGCCTCTGTGCCGCCATCTGGCTTTGTACGCGCTCCATATAATCGTTGAGGGCGTGGACCAGGGGACGCAGTTCGGTCTGCACGGTTTCGGGGGAAAACGGATCAAGCCGCTCCCGTCCCTGTTCGCGCACCGCATCGCGCAGGCGCAGGACCGGGGTGAGCCCGCGCTGCAGCCCGACAATGGCGACAAAACCGGCGACGAGAACCAGAAGCACCTGTTTGGTGAAATCCGACAGCCAGAGTCTTTGCCGCATTGCCCGTTCGCCATTCAGCGTCACCGCGACCGACACGGACACTTCGGCATCCCGCGCCAGGCCGATCACCGGGTGGTTCAATGTCAGCACGCGTACCGGAGAGTCTCTGAAAACCGCATCTTCGCCCACCTGTTCCTTCTTGGGTTCGGGCAGGTTGTCGAAGCCGGAGACCAGGGTTCCCCATGCTGTCAGCACCCGGTAAAAAACCCGGTCGCCATGGCCGATATCGAACATCTCAAGCGCAGCGGGCGGAATATCCACGGCAACTGTCCCGTTGGTGTCCACCGTCACGGCTTCGGCAATCACCCGGGCGGACGCCAGCAGCAGCTGATCGCTGACCAGATCTGCGGTGGCCTCGGCAGATTGAAAGCTGATGACGAGATTGACGCAGATCACACCGATCAGCGGAAGAACGATCCAGAGCAGAAGCTGGACCCGCAGGCTCTCGCTCAGCCGTTTCCACAAACGGCGGAATTTCGACTGCGTCTGGGGCTTGCCGTCACTCGCCATGGCGCAAAAGATAGCCCATGCCGCGCAATGTCGCGATTTTCACCGAACTGCCTTCCAGCTTCTTGCGTACCCTGTGAACATAAATCTCTATGGCATTTGCATCGGCCAAATCATTGAAACCGAAGACACTTTCGCACAGGACAGTTTTGCTGACCGTCGTCCCCGCCTTGAAGATCAGGTGCTCCAGCACCGCATGCTCGCGCGGTGTCAGCGACATGAGCTTGCCGGACAGAAAGAACTGCCGCGTCCTGCCGTCGAACAGCAATTCACCCAGCTCGATCTCGGGATTAGCCCGGTTATGCCCGCGGCGGAGCTGCGCCCGGATCCGCGCCTCCAGTTCGGCGATCTCGAATGGTTTGGCCAGATAGTCGTCGGCGCCTTCGTCGAGCCCCGCAACCCGGCCGCCAAGGCTTGCATTCGCGGTCAGTATGATGACCGGAACGGTACTGCCGCTCTTGCGCAGGCGTCGCAGCACGGTCATTCCGTCCATTTTGGGCAGGGACAGATCGAGAATGACAAGGGCATAATCGGCGACCCGCAGTGCATGGTCGGCATCCTCGCCGTTATAGACGGTATCGACGGCATAATGGGCCTGCCGCAGCGCCTTATCGAGCCAGGATGCCAAATCACGATTGTCTTCAACGAGGAGTATGCGCATGCGCGTAGGATATACTACGGGTGCAGGAATTTACCAATGTGCCTGGTCTTTTTATGGACAAACATGATTCTTGCATCTCGCCAGCGCAGGGATTCATGATAAGAGCGCCAGGTGTGGAAAAGAGCCGCAGGTGCCGACCCAATCTTTACCACAATCATACCTGCGTGACATTCCTACCTGTATATTTCGAGCGCATGCTTCCCCTATGCTTTCGGTCAAGAATGGAGACGTACTTTATGAGCTTTCCCGCGGTATCTCGCTTGGCCGCAATGCTGGTCATCGGCATTGGCATCGGTAGTTTCCTTGGGCAACCGGCCGATGCTGCCAATGAGGTGCTGGTGCCGCCGGGCAACCGTTCCGAGACGCAGCCACCCATCCCCAAGACATCGGCGGACCGGGCAAAAGCGTTCAACACGACATATGACGAAAAATACAAGCAGATCATTGCGCTGCTCACGCGCGAGACAAAGCTGGTTGCGCAGATCAAGGATGCTGCCCGCGCCTATCACATCGATCCCATTCACATCGTCGGTGCGCTGGTCGGGGAGCATACCTACAATGTCAGTGCCGTCGGCAAGGTGCAGACCTATTATGTCAAGGCGCTGGCCTATGCCAATGCGGACTTCTCCTTCCGGTACAAGGGCGTCACGATCCAGGCTTTTGTCAAAAGGCCGGAATTTGCCGCCTGCGCCGCGCTGACAGCCAGCGCCGAGCTGTGGAATTGCCGCGATCAGGTCTGGGACGACCGGTTTCGCGGCAAGACCGTCGATGACGTGGCCTATGAACCCATTTCACTTCAGCGGGCGTTTTTCCAGCCGTTCTACGGCGGTCAGACGTTTGGCCTCGGTCAGATAAGCCCGCTGGCGGCCCTGGAGGTGACGGACCTTGTCTCGCAGGTCAGCAAACTTCCAAAGCTTTCCCCCGATCAGCCTCAGGCGGTTTATCGCGATGTCATGGATCCCGACCGCAGCGTCGTCTACATCGCGGCAATCGTGCGCGATGCCATCGACGCCTATGCGGCGCAGGGTTTCGACATTTCGAAGAATCCCGGCATCACGGCGACCCTGTACAATGTCGGGCAGCCACGGCGCCGGGCCGCCGAGTTGCGGCAGGCAATCGCAAGCGGCAGCAACCGCAAATATCCGGTCGAAAACTATTATGGCTGGCTGATCAATGAAAAGCTCGATGACCTCGAGGGCATTCTTCAATCGAACGGGCAGTGATCGGCGTCAGATCAGTTTCGTGCCTGAAGGTTTGCGGTGGAGGCTCTTGATGCGTCTCCACGCAGATTGATGGATACCCAGATGTTGGGATTTTGCTGCGACTGACGCTTGAGGAAATTATAGCCGGTGACGTCCCATGGCCGGACCTGGTCAGCCAGGTTGTCGAGGACGAAATCGCCGCGGTCGGTCTTTACCGTCAGGATCGTGTGACCTTCGTCGTTCAAATCGCGCACGATGGTCATGAGCAGCGCCTGCCGCGGAAATCCGGCATCGAGCAGAAGCTTGCGCTTGTAGAGAGCATAAATCTTGCAGTCACCCTTGCCGTCGACCGGGTAATCCCAGTGATCCATCATCGTGCCCCAATGCTCAAGATTGCTCATCGGTTCGATGGAGGCATTCACCTCGCGGTTGATGCGTTCAAGATAATTCCATGTCTCGGCCGTGAGTTTGACATCAGATGCCGGCAGCGGCGAGACATTGCACTCCGCGGGACGCCGGCCGCAAAAATCCACCCAGCCATAGGGAATGCTCGTCTTGCCGCCGGTGGCTGCAGCGCTTGCCGCCAAGGGCTTCGTGCTGCCGGGGATCGCGCCGAACAGGGCCGCGCGGCGCTCGAAGGACACGGAGCGTGCCGTGGCCGCGGTGGACGGATTCGAGGAACCCGCATGCGTCAGCGATGAAAGACCCAGAAACACACAGATCGCAACGCTCAACACACGCAACATTGCCGCTACCCCAACAAACTCTTAACAAGGAGTTAACGCCAAAACGGCTGCCTCAATCAATCAAATGTTAAACAAATGGTTAATGGTCGTCAGTCGCGTTGCAAGGTTTCTCCGCTCGTATCGATCAGCAATGAGGTATAAGTTCCATACGGCATGGGGCGCCGGACAGGGGATGCATGCACGGTTCGCATTCATCACAATTCGAACACACTGCGAGCGATCCCATGGCATCAGGATAATGGGAGAATCTCGATGGAAGAAATCTCGTCTGAAGCATTTGAACACACGGAACATGCCCAGCACGCCCTGCACAGCGAGAATGCCTTTCTCGCCATTGTTGCGGTAACGATTGCGGTTCTTGCAGTCGTCGCTGCGGGCGTCGGCAGTCTGGAAACAATCGAGAGCGGCGGGGCCACCGCGGCCAAGACCCAGGCCGTGCTCTTCCAGAACAAGGCAACGGATAACTGGAATTTCTTCCAGGCCAAGAGCCTCAAGAAAAACATGTACGATATTGCTGCGGCGCAAGGCGGACCAAAGGCGGCCGACTTTGCATCCCAGTCACAGCGCAATGAAGCGGAAAGCCAGGAGATCCAGAAAGCGGCGCGGGATTTCGAGGTCAAATCGGAGGATGCATTGCAGGAAGGCCTCGTCCACGAAGGGCGGCACCATCACCTGACAATCGCAGCGACGTTCCTGCACATAGCGATCGCGGTCGCGACCATTGCCATTATCACCGGCGGCCGCCGCTGGCCCTGGTATGCGTCCATTCTTCTGGGAGTCATCGGCACAATCATAGCCGGCGCGACCTACGCGATCTGATCTGCTTTCCCTCGTTTGATCGTCAGCGCCTCCTATCAAGGGGCGGGCAGAATATGTTGCATCTTTCCATAATATAGGGTAGGGGGGTATATTATGTCACACACAACCAAAGAGAAAGCCAAGCTCCTTGCCCGCGTCCGCCGCCTGAAAGGGCAGATGGAGGCAGTGGAGCGCGCGCTGGAGGCGGAAGTTGCCTGCGGTGAAATCCTCAATCTCGTCGCATCCGTCCGTGGCGCTGTAAACGGCCTGGTTGTCGAGCTGATCGAAGATCACATTCGCATGCATGTGGTCGATCCGGACAAGGACCCCGATGTCGAACGGGCCCAAGGCGCTGCGGAACTCATCGATGTCGTAAGGAAGTATCTCAAATGAAAAATCACCACGCGGCACGGTCGAATACCGGTTCGCACGACCATATATTCCTTGGCCAGAACCACGCGCGCAACGAACGGCGCACATGGATGGTTATCGCCTTGACCACCGTCATGATGATTGCTGAAATTGCCGCCGGAACCGTCTACGGTTCAATGGCGCTGGTGGCGGATGGCTGGCACATGTCAACCCACGCGGCGGCAATGCTGATAGCAGCCTTGGCCTATCTCTATGCGCGAAAGCACGCGCACAATTCGCGTTTCACGTTCGGAACCGGAAAATTCGGTGATCTGGCGGCCTTTGCCAGTGCGGTTGTTCTGGCTCTGATTGCACTGCTGATTGCCTGGGAGAGCTTTGTCAGGCTGGCAAATCCCGTTCCGATCAATTTTCCCCAGGCAATATCGATTGCCGTGGTTGGTCTTGCGGTCAATCTGCTTTCCGCCTGGCTCCTGCGCGATGATCATTCGCATCATGGAGACCATGATCATCATCACGATCATGCTCATGCTCATGCGCACGACAATAACCTTCAAGCGGCCTATATCCACGTGCTCGCTGACGCACTGACTTCGGTGCTGGCTATCGGTGCTCTTGTAACCGCTCGTCTGTATGGATGGCTTTGGCTCGATCCGGCAATCGGCATCATTGGTGCGCTGGTCATCGCCAATTGGTCGTTTGGGCTCATCCGGCGTGCCGGGGGCGTGTTGCTGGACTATGTTCCGTCAAGCGAGGATCTGCCGGAAGAAATCCGTTCGGCCATCGAACGGGAAGGGGATGTGATCACGGATCTGCATGTCTGGCAGCTGGGCCCGGGTCATCACGGCGCCATTGTTTCGCTGGTGAGCGATCATCCGAAAGCACCATCATCCTATCGGGCAAAGCTGTCCCACATTCATGATCTGTCGCATGTGACGGTCGAGGTTGAGCATAAGGCAGCCTGACGACTGCGACAGAATTGATTCCCATGCACCAATGATTCTCATGGGGTTGCCTTTGGAAAGCGTGTATTTCCGAGGCCGGCGTTAACCTTTTCTGGGTACCTGCTTGTAGTGAATAAACGCGCAACAGAAGGCATCGCGCGTTTAGTCCACACTCTTTGAAAGTAGCGGTGCTTAATTGTGTTATTTTTGCCACTCGATGTTTATTCTGTGTGGATTAAGCAGGGAAATACTCTGAACTGACTAGCCTCATTTCAACAAAATATGCATTTTGTGCTGCTTGGGTGCGTGTTCGCACCGGAATGCTGGGGGAGCCACCATGCGTTTTTCCGTGTTGCACACGCGATTTCTGTCTCTTTTTACCACAACCGCACTCATCTCAATTGCCAGTCCGTCCATAGGTTGGGCTGCATGCAGCAGCCTTGCGCCGGTATCGGGCCAGACGGTCACCTGCGATACCTCGGCACCCAATCCCGCGACGGCGGGCGTGCATGCGGTAGCGGGAAGCTCCGGCGTCAAGGTCAACATTGGCAGTGGTGCCCAGTTGAATATTGTCCGCAGCCCCACCGAGAACTCCGGTGTCAGTGTCGTCGATGGCAGCACTGTCGTGAACAACGGCGCGATATCACTGACGGGATCGGGCAGCACGGGACTCAATCGCGGTGCAGGTCTGGTCGGCACCGGAAGCAACAACAGCCTGACCAACAACGGTTCGATCAGCACGACCAACCAATACAATGACGGCATGGCCGCAGACGGCTCCGGCAATACGCTCACAAACAATGGCACGATCACGACAACGGGACCCAACGCTTACGGCATGACGGCCAGTTGGGGGCAGAGCGGCGGCGGATCACCGAACAATACCCTTATCAACAATGGAACGGTTACAACCAACGGAAGCAATGCGCGTGCAGCCTCCATTCTCGGGCAAAACGGAACCGTCATCAATACCGGTACATTGACGACAACCGGCAACAGTGCCCCAACGGTTTACATGCAGGGCACCAATGCCCGTCTCACCAACAGCGGTGTGATTCACGCGCAGGGTGGCGCGGCATCCGGTGGCTTGCCTTCGGACGGCGTGTTTTCGAACACGCTGGGGTCGAGCTTCAACGCGACAATCGAGAATTTGGCTGGCGGTCAAATCATCAGCGATCAGGGCCCCGCGATCCGCACGCTCAACGGCGCGACCAAGATCACGAATGCCGGATTGCTGAGCGGCGGCAATGGTTTCGCCCTGAGCGGCGGCACCGGCAATATCGACTTCACGCTGCAGACAGGCTAAAAAATCATTGGAACCGCCAATGGCGGGGGCGGCAGCAATCAGCTGACCCTTCAGGGGTCGGGGCTGATCGACAACGCCTTTACCAATTTCCAGACGATGTACATGAAGGGTACTGACTGGACATGGGCGGGAACCGGAGATTTTCACGACAGTTTCATCCAGACAGGCAACTTCACTCTGCAAAAGGACCTGACCGGCAATGTAACCGTATCGTCGGGGGCGAAACTGCTTGCCGGAGGTGGCTTCAATCCATCGATCACGCCATATGCCGGCGGACCGGCAATCACTGTCACCAATGCGGGTGTCATCGATTTGACCAATGGTTCGGGTGCTGCGGGAGACCGGCTGACCATCGTGGGCAACTATGTCGGCAACAATGGCTCTCTTCTCCTGAACACCGTTCTTGGCGATGACTCCTCCGCATCGGATAAACTCGTTCTATCCGGTGGAACGGCGACCGGTACAACAGGCATTGCCGTTACCAATGTCGGAGGGACCGGTGCTGCGACGGTGATTGACGGTATCAAAGTGATCGATGCCGTGAATGGTGCCACAACGGCCGGGAGTGCATTTTATCTGAGCGGTCGCGCAGCAGCCGGGGCTTACGAGTATTTTCTGTTCAAGGGGGGCGTCAGCGCGAACACGACCCAGAATTGGTACTTGCGCTCGGAATATGTCACCCCCACGCCGACGCCGGACAATCCGACGCCGACCGGACCTGTCATTGCGCCAACCGATCCGGCAACGCCAAACGTTGTACAGCCGCCCGTTCCGGGCGGACAACCGCCGGAACCCGGTGCAACGCCGGTTACCCCGGTCGTTGAGGAGCGGGGCGGGGTGTCCGTGAGCGTCGTGCCGCTGCTTCGTCCGGAAGTCGCGACCTATTCCGCACTTCCGCCGGCCGCCAGGCTGGCAACGCTGGCAACGCTGGGCACGTTCCACGAGCGCCGCGGCGAGCAAAGTGTTCTCACGCCGGGCAGCGACCTGTCGGCGGCCTGGGGACGCGTTTTCGGTCAAAGCATCGAGCAGGGCTGGGCAGGCACGGCATCACCCTCGATTGACGGATCAATTTGGGGATTCCAGACGGGTATCGATATCCTGCGCCGGCAGAGTGAAGGCGGGCATCGGGATATTGCGGGTATCTTCTTCGGTTATGCCGGCATGAATTCCGATGTCAAAGGTCAGGCCCTTGGCTGGAACAATTTGAGTACGGGCAAGATCAAGGTCGACGCGACAAGTGTCGGCGGTTACTGGACGCATATTGGCCCCTCCGGCTGGTATCTGGATGGTATTGTGATGGGGACCTGGTATGGCGGCAGTGCGCGCTCGGTGAGTGGAGCCGGCATAGACAATGACGGCAGCGGCATTACCGTGTCGCTCGAAGGCGGCTATCCCTTCGCACTGACCGACAACTGGCTGCTTGAACCGCAGGCGCAGCTCATCTGGCAGCGGGCCTGGCTCGACAATCAGCAGGATGCGTTCTCCGGTGTTTCGTTCGACAGCAACGATGCCGTCACAGGTCGCATCGGTGCGAGGCTGCAAGGCAATTACCAGACCGCGCGCGGATTGTTCCAGCCCTACCTCAAGGCCAATCTCTGGCACAATTTCAAGGCCACCGATACGGTGCTGTTCGGCACCGATCCGATCACGACCCAGGCGGAAAGCACGTCACTCGAATTGGGCGGTGGTATCGTCCATAACTTCACCAAGAATGTGAGTGCTTTCGCCACCGCGGACTACACCTTTGACGTGAGCGGCGAGCGGAAGCGCGCCTTCGAGGGGAATATTGGCCTGACCGTGAAGTGGTAGCAGCCAATCTTGCAAGCCGCCCTGGCATCGTGGCTCGTGGAGCGCTCATTTGAAGTGTTCCACCTGTTCACCTTCAATTGCGCCGGCATGTTGCATGGAAAGCCATGTATCGGATAGATGAATGACAGGGCTGATGCGTTAATATTCCGCAACCAGATACTTAACGTAAATTCATTTACCAATGATACGTGATTAAATCTTGCCTCGTTGAGGGTGAATAGTAGCCATTCGATAAGTTCTTTTAAATATATAAGAATTAAGTATTATGCAGTGAATAACTACTGAGTCCTTTGTAGAGAATCGGAGGTGCTTGTCAGCGGCAAGCAACCCTTGAGGGGGGATGAATGAGTTTCGGATATTCGGTACGCAGTTTCACGACAGTCGGGCTGGCCGCTTTGCTTGGCCTTTCCAGTCCGGCATTGGCCGCCACGGCCACCGGTACCTTTACAGTCCAGATCGCTATTCAGGCATCCTGTGTCCTGGTGAGCACCGCGATGCTCACCTTCACCGCCGTGGGTGTGATCGCGGCAAATGACGATGTGTCCACCACGCTTTCCGTGCAGTGCACCAACACGACGCCGTACAACATCGGCCTTGACGTGGGGGTCGGCACCGGTGCCACGGTTGCTTCGCGCAAGATGACCGCGCCCGGCGGCGCGCTGGTGAACTATACCCTCTATTCCGATACCAACAGAACCAACGTGTGGGGGCAGACCATCGGTACTGATACGGTTTCAGCCTCGGGTAGCGGCGCGGCGCAATCCTACACGGTCTACGGGCGGGTTCCCGTCCAGACAACGCCAGCGCCCGGCACCTACACCGATACGATTACGGTGACCGTCACCTATTGAGGATAAGCCGAATACGGGCGGCTGATCTGCCGCACGGGCCTTGCTCTCGTTCAGGAATGCCGCTGATATCCTCCGGCAACACCCTGGGGCGAGAGGACCGTCTGCCAAAGCTGGATCTGGCGCGCCCGAAAGCATCCGGCCATGCACAACAGATAGTAGCGCCACATGCGATAGAAACGCTCGCCATATTTGGAAGCAAATTGCGGCCATGCGGCTTCGAACCGCGCATGCCATGCCAGCAGTGTCCTGTCGTAGTCGGCACCGAAATTGTGCACGTCCTCGATGACGAAGCGGCCATCCACGCTGGTGGAAATCTCAGCCAGGGACGGCAGTTCGCCGTTGGGGAAGATATACCGGTCAAACCACGGATCGATCATGTTCCGGGTGCGTTTCCGCCCGATCGTATGCAGCAGGAACAATCCGTCATCCGACAGGCTGCGCCTGCAAGCGTCAAAGAAAGCGGCGTAGTTCTTGTGCCCGACATGCTCAAACATGCCGATCGAGGCAATCCGGTCGAATTTCTCAAGTCCCTCGACATTGAACGATCGGTAATCCGCGAGGCGGAATTCGACGGGCAGGCCCTTCAATGTCTGTTGCGCGAATTCCGCCTGTTCTCTGGAAATGGTCAAGCCCACACAGGAGACGCCATAGTTCTCGGCGGCAAACTGCATCAGGCTGCCCCAGCCGCAGCCGACATCCAGAAGGCGCATGCCCGGTTGAAGACCGAGCTTGCGGCAAACGAGATCGAGCTTTGCACTCTGGGCGTCGTCGAGATTTCTGGCGTCTTTCCAGTATCCGCAGGAATAGGTCATGCGGCGGTCAAGCATCGCGGAAAACAGGTCATTACCGGCGTCGTAGTGCTCTTTGCCGACCTGCCAGGAGCGCCTGCTGTTCTGCAAGTTGAGCAATCGCGCCCGCAGTGTTTGCAACACGTCCTTGGCCGTCACATGTTCGGTCAGATTGGCGCGAAATATGCGGTCAAAGAACTGATCCAGCGCCGCACAGTCCCACCATCCGTCCATGTAGCTTTCGCCGAGGCCCAGACTGCCTTGCCCCAGGATGCGGGTTGCGGCTCTCGGATCCTTGATCTGGATGTCCCAGGGGGCGTCGCCGTTGACGCGAATGCCAGCACGGCCCAGAAGATTGCTCAATGTACCGAGTGCTGAAGACTTGCTGCCGTTGGCCGGTGCCAGCTGTGGTTTGGCTTCTCTCTTTGATGCGTCGTCGAAATCCACGTCCATGGTTGCTCCAGCGCTGGTGCTTCAAGTATGCCGTTGGGATCGAAACCTGATTTGCAGCCATATGAGCAGAAAGGACGACGCAATGTCAAAAATTGTTCAGGCGACTTCCACCCGATTGCGTCCGCTGGTTTTCGCGCGATAGAGCGCCCTGTCTGCCGCTTTCAGCAATGCTTCCATGCTGGTGTGCTGCCCGTTGAGACTGGCAACGCCCGCACTGACCGTGACGGTTACGTTCTCAAGGTCCGTGGAAAAGCGCGCAAGCTCGATCTCGCTGCGCACCCGCTCGGCGAGTTCATTGGCTACATTCTGCGGTGTATTCGTCAGCAGCAGGACGATTTCCTCGCCGCCGTAACGGACAACAACGTCGGTGATGCGAACATTCCTGCGGATGATGGCCGCGACATCCGCCAGCACCATGTCACCCGTATCGTGACCCCACCGGTCGTTGATGGCCTTGAAATGATCGATGTCGATCATGACCAGGGAACAATGGGCTGCCTTGGACTTGTTGTCATTCATGGCCCGAAGCGCCGCGCGATCGAAAGCGCGCCGGTTCTGCAGCTTTGTCAGCGGGTCCACCCAGGCTTCGTGCTCCAGAGCCCGCATGATCCGCAGGCGCGACTTTTCCCGCTCGAGAAAATCCGAGAGAATCACGACATTCACAATATTGGCGATGACGACGGCAAAGAGGGGAAACCCGACGATCGTTGCAATGATGTCGTGCGGCAACAGGCTGATCGAGACGAGCGACAATGAGGCGAGCATGCCTGTCACAACGGAACGGATAAACCCGATCGGAAGCTTGCGCACGGGGATAAGCGCGACCCCGCACCCTATGGCGCAAATCAGGACAATCGAAATCAGTCCCGGTACCACCCCCACGCCGCCGAGCCAGATTCGGTATCCCGCCATGAGCAGGGCGGCAACGATTGTGCCGACAGGCCCGCCATAGGGGTATGCGATGGCAAGCAATGCTGTGCGTCCATCAAAGATGACCCCCGGTGCGATGACAACCGGATCATTCATCGACAAGATTCCGCCGAGCGCAAGAAGAAGGCCGACAGCCGCGCCCTTTTTCCACCCTTTGGAAAAGGTGCGGATGACGATGGAATAGCTGAGGATGACAAGCGCCGTCAGACCAAGGATACGAACAACACCGGTCAACAATATGCTGTAGTCCATGTGGCCCTCTTGGTGTTTGTGCATCAAACCTGGCCGCGGCAGATGATGAGCATATCAGATCAGCGAAGACAGAATGTGGCAAGCGCTTGCCGGTCACATTTTGTCACTGCCTTCACTTGCCGTGTATAGGTTGAGAAAAGGTCAATTCGGCGCGAGATGGATGAAACGTTTCATGGCGGGTGCTGTTTTCGCCCGCGCGGCCAGGTGGCAATCGTCACCAACCGGAGGCGCCATTCCAGCGGGCTATCTGGCGCGGGCATATTCGCGTCTGACCGGGCAAATCCTGGATTACATGAATTATAATTCACGTTATGAATTATATTGACAGTCGCTTTGTCATACGCTTAGTTATCCCTGCCAGCACTCGAGGAGGATTGCTGGTCTTCATAAGGAACAGCGGCCGCCATTCAAGGCGCCACACACCAATGGGAGGGGCTTCGGCCTCGAGGAGGACACTTGCGCACTTTTCTGGGCACGACCGCCATGGCGGTCCTTGCGACCACACTCTTTGCATCATCGGCGAACGCGGAAACGGAAAATCCGTTTCGCTGCAAGCCGGGTGAAAAATACGTCATGAACGTCATGGTTTCGGGCGTTGAATACTGGTTTCCCGTCTATGAAATGTTCAAGCAGGCGGGCAAGCAACTGGGCTGCGAGACAGCCTATACCGGCACGCCGGAATATGACGTCAACAAGCAGATAGCGAGTTTCGATCAGGCGCTGGCGCAGAACCCTGCCGGTATTCTGGTGCATCCGATGAATTCCGATCCCTTCATCGAACCGATCAACCGGGCGGTCGACCAGGGCACGGCGGTCGTCACCTTCGCGGCCGACTCGCCGCTGTCCAAGCGGATTTCATTCATCACCTCGGATAACAAGCGTGAAGGCATTTACGCAGCCGACGCCATCGCCACGAAGCTGGGCGGCAAGGGCGAATATGCCGTTCTGGAAAATCCGGGCCAGGACAATCATGACCGCCGCGTCACGGCCTTTATCGACCGGATGAAGGAAAAGTGGCCGGATATGAAGCTGGTCGGCAGGGCGGCGTCGAACCAGGACCCGACAAAGGCGTATCAGGGCCTGATGAGCATCGCCCAGGCCAATCCCAATCTGGCGGCCGTCTTCATGCCGGAAGCCAACTCGGCGATTGGCGCCGCGCAGGCCAACAAGGAAAGCGGCGGCAAGATTCTCGTCATGTGTGCCGACGTCAATGCCAATATCCTTGATATGATCAAGGCCGGTCAGGTCTTCGGCTCGATCAATCCCAATCAGGGCATGCAGGGCTATATGGGTTTCATGCTGCTCTGGTTCGCCAAGCATCCGGAACTGATCGATCCCATGAACGATGCCAAGCGCGCCGGGTCCAACCCGATGAGCATCCCGTTCGTCGACAATGGCCTGTCCATTGTAACAGCGGACAATGCGGATGACTTCTTCTGGGACAAGTACCTCAAGCGTCGCGGCACCAAAGGCATCGACGAGTAGTCTTCGCAGACGGCTATCCGGGCCCGCAAGGTCCGGATAGCCTCGGCGAACGGGAGGGAGGAAGGCGCGATGGCATCGGAACCGGTCTTGAGTATCCGCGGTATCACCAAGCATTTCGGTGCGGTGAAAGCGCTGACGGGCGTCGACTTCACTCTGGCGCGCGGCGAGGTCCATGCGCTTTGCGGTGAGAACGGTGCCGGAAAATCCACGCTCATGAACATTCTTGCCGGCGTCCTTCAGCCCGATGACGGTGAGATTCTGCTCGATGGCAAACCGCAGAAGATCGGATCGCCATCGGTTGCGCAGTCATTGGGCATCGGACTGGTGCATCAGGAAATCGCACTCTGTCCCGACGCCAGCGTCGCCGAAAACATTTTCATGGCGACGACAAGCCGTCGCCGGTCGTTTCTGATGAATTACCGCAGGCTGGAACGCGACGCGCAGGCGGTCATGGACCGCTTGGCGCCCATTGACGTCCGGCAAAGGGTCGGCGACCTGGCGATTTCCAGCCAGCAGCTGGTGGAGATTGCCAAGGCGCTCACGCTCGACTGCCGGGTGCTGATTTTCGACGAACCGACGGCGGCGCTGACGGAAGCGGAAACGCGGATACTCTTCGGCATCATCCGGGAACTGAAGGCGCATGGCATTTCCATTATCTATATCAGCCACCGGATGGCGGAGATTTTCAGCCTGTGCGACCGGGTCACCGTGCTGCGCGACGGCCGCTATGTCTCCACCGAAGATATTGCCGATGTCACCCCCGATGACGTGGTGCGGCGCATGGTGGGACGCGAGATCACACAGCTCTATCCGCCCAAGCAGATCGAAACCGAGCGCTCGGGCGAGACAATCTTGTCGGTTCGCGCGCTTGGCGACGGGGGCCGTTTCAGCCGCGTGTCGTTTGATCTGAAGCGCGGCGAAATCCTCGGGATTGGCGGGCTTATCGGGTCCGGGCGCACCGAGATTGCCGAGGGCATCTGCGGTTTGCGTGCGGCTGTCGAGGGTGAGGTTTCCCTGCACGGCACGTCTCAGACCATTCGAACCTATGCCGATGCGGTCCGGGCCGGCATTGTCTATCTCTCCGAAGACCGCAAGGGCTCGGGCGTTTTCCTGGACCTGTCGATTGCCCAGAACATCTCTGTCCTCAATCTGAAGGCAGTCACCGGTCATCTCGGTTTGATCGATGCCAAGGCCGAAGGCCAGCTCGCCCGCGACTTTGCGCGCCGGCTCGGCGTGCGGATGAACCATGTCGACATGCCGGTGTCATCGCTCAGCGGCGGCAACCAGCAGAAGGTGGCCATCGCCAAGCAACTGGCTGTCCAACCCAAGGTTATCCTGATGGACGAGCCGACGCGCGGCATCGATGTGGGCGCGAAATCCGAGATTCATCAGCTTCTGCGCGAACTCGCCCGCTCCGGGATCGGCATTGTTGTCATTTCCTCGGAGCTTCCGGAGCTATTGGGCCTGTGTGACCGGGTGCTTGTCATCCGCGAGGGAACGGTGGCCGGTGAACTCGGCAGCGATGAAATGAGCGAAGAAGCGATTATCCGGCTCGCATCCGGACTGAAACATACAGCGACGCATGCACCAGAACATGCAGCCTGAAAAGCGATTGGGAGATACACGAATGGCGGTCGAGACGATGACGGCAAAAACGGTGCAGGTTTCATCCTGGAAGAAATTGGGCTCGATGCGCGAAGCCGGTCTCATCGCCATCATTCTCGCGCTCTGCATCGCGATGAGTTTTGTCTCGCCGCATTTTCTGACGCTTGGCAACTTCCGCGCCATGCTGATGAGCTTTTCCGTGGAAGGCATTGTCGTTGTCGGCATGACGATCCTTTTGATCGTCGGCGGCATCGATCTCGCCGTCGGTTCGGTTGTCTGCTTTGCCATGGTGCTTTCCGGCACGCTGTTCCTGGCCGGGCTCGACCCGTGGACGGCCTCGCTCATCGGCATTCTGGCCAGCGGGCTTATCGGCTGTGTCATGGGGTTCTTCGTTACGGTGGTGGGGCTCAACCACTTCATCACCTCGCTGGCCGGCATGGTGATCGTGCGCGGCCTGTGCCTGATCATCACCAAGGGAACGCCGCTTTCGCTTTTCACCCTGCCGCCCGCATTCAAGGCGGTCGGGCAGGGCTCGTTTTACGGGGTACCCTACGTCATCCTCATCTTCTTCGCGGTGGTCATGCTGTTCGATTTCCTGCTGCGGCGCGCCACCGCCCTGCGCAAGGTTTTCTATACCGGCAGCAATGAAAAGGCGGCGCTTTATTCAGGCATCCGCACGAAGCAGGTCAAATTCTGGGTGACGGTTCTCTGCTCGACGCTCGCGGGGTTCGCCGGGGTGATCTACATGTCGCGCTTTGGCGCGGCGACACCGACCTTCGGCGTCGGCATGGAGCTCAACATCATTGCGGCTGCGGTTATCGGCGGTGCCTCGCTCAATGGCGGGTCCGGCACGATCCTTGGCGCCATCCTTGGCATAGCGCTGCTGTCGCTCGTCACCAGCTCGCTGGTGCTGCTCGATGTCTCCGTCTACTGGCAGGACATGATAAAGGGGTGCATTCTTCTGACGGCCGTCTCCATCGACCATTTCCTGCACAAGCGGAAGGCCTCCTGACCATGGCGATTATCAAACTCAATCCGAAACACGCGGCGCCGCGCGAGGAAATCGTTATCGCGCGGCAGATGCACCAGGCGCTGGTCCTGCACTTTCTCGAGGGGTTGACCCAAGCGCAGATTGCCGACCAGCTTGGGCTTTCGCAGCCGACGGTCAACCGCCTCATCAAGCGCGGCCGCCAGCTTGGCCTCGTCGAGATCAAGATCAAATCGCCGGTCGAGCCGCTGGTCGATATGGAGGAACAGCTGCTGGCGCTGGGCGGTATCAGCCGTGCCATTGTCGTGCCGACGGTGTCCGACAATCCGCAGACGGCGCTTCAGGCGGTCGGCGAGGCTGCGGCGCGATTGCTGATCGAGGAGATCACCGATGGCGATACGATCTGCATTACCGGCGGCAAGGGTGTCAGCGCCGTGGTTGCCGGATTGCAGGCGCCGCGCCGTTTCGATGTCGAGGTGATCCCGGCCACCGGCTGCGTCCAGGGCAAGCACTATACCGATGTCAACCATGTCTCGACCCTGATGGCCGACAGGCTCGGCGGGCGCGCCTACCAGATTCACGCGCCGCTGTTTGCCGATAGCCCTTCCGAGCGCGCCATGCTGATCAACATGCGCTCGGTCGCCGATGTCTTCAAACGGGCGCGCGAGGCCAAAATCGCCGTCGTCGGTATCGGCTCGATCCTCACGGATGACTCGAGTTATTACGACCTGCATCCATCATCGAGCACGGATCTCGAGGCGATCGAGCGTTCCGGCGCGCGCTGCGAACTGCTGGCCCACTTGCTCGATGAGCGCGGACAGGTCTGCGATTACAGCCTGAACGGTTCGCTGGTCTCGCTGACGCTGCAGGAGTTCGCCTCCATTCCGACCAAGATCGGGGTTGCCAGCGGACCGAACAAGGCGCGGCCGATCCTCAGCATCATGCGCGGCAATCATCTGGACACGCTGGTGACGGACGAGGCGACGGGACAGCGCATTCTGGACATTGCCGCTGAAGGAGAACAGGCATGAGCAACGAGCAATTGACGCGGGCAATCGGCAAATCCGGCGTGCAGGCGTCGGCCGTGGGGCTGGGGACCTGGGCCATCGGCGGCTGGATGTGGGGCGGCACCGACGAGCAGGAATCGATTGCCGCCATCCAGGCATCGCTGGACGCCGGTGTCAGTCTTATCGACACGGCTCCCGCTTACGGGCTTGGGCGTTCGGAGGAAATCGTCGGCAAGGCTCTCAAGGGGCGCCGTGACAAGGCCGTCATTGCCACGAAATGCGGTCTTGTCTGGCACACAACCAAAGGCACGCACTTTTTCGATCAGGATGGCAAGCCGGTGCACCGCTATCTCGGGCGCGATGCCATTGTTCACGAGGTTGAGGAAAGCCTGCGGCGTCTCGGCACCGATTACATCGATCTCTACATCACCCATTGGCAGGACCCGACGACGCCGATTGAGGAGACGGTGCGGGCCATGGAGGATTTGCGCGGGGCTGGCAAGATCCGCGCCATCGGTGCGAGCAATGTCAATCTGGCCGAGCTGAATGCCTATATCGCCACCGGCGCGCTGGATGCGATCCAGGAACGGTTCAGCATGATCGACCGGGAGCTTGAGGCCGAATTGCTGCCGGTAACGCGCAAAGATAACGTTTCATTGCTGAGTTATTCGTCGCTGGCGCTGGGTTTGCTGTCCGGGACTGTTGATCCCGGGCGTGTCTTCTCCGGCGATGACCAGCGCAAGGACAATCCGCGCTTTTCCGTGGGCAACCGCCTGAAAGCAAAACAGTTTGCCGATGCCATTCGGCCTGTCGCTGACAAACACGCAGCCAGCATCGCCCAGATCGTCATTGCGTGGACGCTGGCGCAGCCGGGCATCACCTTTGCGCTGTGCGGGGCGCGCAACCCCGATCAGGCGCTCGACAATGCGCGGGCGGGAACCATCCGGCTCGGCACAGACGACCTCTCGGCCATTGACGCGGCCATCGCAGTGCAACTGGCAGACATGAGGTAACAGGCTGCATCATGAACCGTGAAGAGATATTTGACGGACTTCGTCGAAGTCCGAAGGTGGACGTGTGCGTCGTCGGCGGCGGTATCAACGGTATCAGCGTCTTCCGCGAGCTGGCGCTGCAGGGCGTCAATGTACTGCTCGTCGAGAAGCATGACTACTGTTCCGGTGCCAGCGCTGCCCTGTCGCGCATGGTGCATGGCGGCCTGCGTTATCTTGAAAACGGTGAATTCAGCCTGGTGCGGGAATCGCTGGCCGAACGCGACCGCCTGTTGAAAAACGCGCCGCATCTTGTTGCGCCGCTGCCCACGACCGTCCCGGTCTTCGATATTTTCTCCGGTCTTGCCAATGGCATCGTGCGGTTTCTGGGGCTGAGCCGCAGGCCAAGCCGGCGCGGTGCGGTTGCGGTCAAGGCGGGCTTGAGCATTTATGACTTCCTGACCCGCAAGCGGGCTCTGATGCCGCGTCACCGCTTCCGCGGGCGGCAGGCGACACTGGCCAAATGGCCGGCGCTCAATCCCGCCGTCAAAAGCTCCGCGACCTATCACGATGCCTGGGTCAAGCATCCCGAACGCCTCGGCATGGAGGTGCTGAGAGATGGCCTTGCGGCGGGCGATCACGCCTGCGCCCTGAATTACGCCGAACTGCGGCGGTCTGCTGACGGCTTCGTCGTCCACGATCACGTCACCGGTGCGGCCACGCCAGTCGAGCCCGCCTTCATCATCAATGCGACAGGCGGGTGGATCGATATCGCCAACGCCGGTCTGTTTTCGCAGGAAAAGCGGCCGGTGCCGCTGATGGGCGGCACGAAAGGATCGCATCTCATCATCGACAATGCGGACCTCGCCGGAGCCCTCGATGACCATATGATCTATTACGAGAACGAGGACGGGCGCATCTGCATCCTCTTTCCCTATCTCGGCAAGGTTCTCGTCGGCTCGACCGATATCCGCGTTGACGATCCCGAGAGCGTTCGGTGCGAACCGGACGAGCGGGATTATATCCTGCAGTCGCTGGCCTTTGTCCTGCCCGGCATCCGCATCCGGCCGGAAGACATTGTCTTCCAGTTCTCCGGCGTGCGTCCCCTCCCGGCCAGCAAGGATGATTTTACCGGCCGCATCCCGCGCGATCACTACTGCACGATCATCGAACCATCCGATGGCGTGCCGCCGGTGCTGTGCATGATCGGCGGCAAATGGACGACATTCCGCTCCTTCGGTGAGCTTGCCGCCGACATGACGCTGGAACGCCTGCACCGGGCACGGGACGTAACAACGACAGCCCGTCCTATAGGCGGCGGACGGGCATTTCCGGAGGACATCGGCCAATGGATTTCGCGGATTTGCGCCGAAACAAGCGTTGCTCCAAAACGGATTGCAGAGCTCTTTGAGCGATACGGTACTGATGCCGAAGCGATTGCACGTTTTATCGCGGCCGGCCCGGACACCGCCATGGCAAATGCCGGATATTCGAGCCGGGAAATCGCGTTCCTCATCCGCAACGAAGCGGTCGAACATCTTGACGATCTACTGTTGCGGCGCACCACGCTCGCCATCAGCGGCCAGCTATCCCTCGACATGACGGAAGCGGTGCTCGATGTGCTCGCACGCGAAAAGGGCTGGTCGCCCGCCCGCCGGAAAGCAGAGCTTGACCGCTTCCTCACCCTTCTTGTCGAGCGCCACGGCGTTGGCCTCGGCACACTCACCGCACGCAATGAACAAGGAGTACGATATGCGCAACAATCTTAAGGTCCGGATGAACCGGCTGTTCGGCGCGGGGCGCTGTCTCGACGTGGCGATCGATCACGGCGTGTGCAATGAGCCGTCATTCCTGAATGGTCTTGAGGACATGGCGGGTGTCGTCCGCGCGCTGGTGGCGGCAGGTCCGGATGCCATCCAGATGAATTACGGTCAGGCCGACCTTTTGCAGGATGTCGCCGGCAAGGACAAACCGGCGCTGGTCATGCGCATCGACATGGGCAATCCGTACAATGCCATCCGCCATCGCGACATGTGGGCGGTGCTGCAGAACGAGGCCGAGCCGCTGATCGGCGCAATCCAGATGGATGCGGCCTGCGTCGTCGTCAATCTTTTCATGTTGCCCGACGAGCCGGATCTGTTCCGTCAGTGCGTGCAGAATATCGCACGGGTCCGCGCCGACTGCGACAAATACGGCATGCCCCTGATGATCGAGCCGCTTGTCATGCAACCGGTCACGGAACGCGGCGGCTATATGGTGGATGGCGATGCCGACAAGATTGTCACGCTCACCCGCCTTGCCCGCGAAATGGGCGCTGATATCATCAAGGCGGACCCGACGACGGCGGCGGAGGATTTTCATCGCGTGGTGGAGGCGGCGCGGTGTCCTGTTCTTGTGCGGGGCGGCGGCAAGGAGGATCTGCGCATCGTCTTCGAGAAATCGGCGGCCCTGATGCGGCAGGGGGCCGTGGGCATGGTCTATGGCCGGAACATCTATCAGCATGCCAATCCCAGCGCGGTGGTGCGCGGGCTGATGGCCATTATTCATGACAATGCCAGCGGCGAGGATGCCTACGCGCTCTACCAGCAGGGCTGAGAATGAAAACAAGAACCTGAGGAGGGGTTCAGTATGGGAGAGTATCTTTTGGGTCTTGATGCCGGCAACACCATCATCAAGGCCATCATCTTCGACCGGCAAGGCAATGAGATTGCGGCGGCTGCCGAGGAGGGGCACAGCAGCATGCCGCATCCGGGGCACGTGGAGCGCGGGCTGGACGAGCTTTGGGCCAATGCGCGCCGGGTCATTCAACGCTGCATCGCCGACGCCGGAATAGGCCCGGAGCAGATTGCTGCCATCGGCTGCGCCGGGCATGGCAACGGTCTTTATACCCTTGACCGTCAGGGCAATCCTTTGCTGGCAATCCAGTCCCTGGACACACGGGCGGCTGACCTGGTTGAGGAATGGCAGGCGGAAGGTGTCGGCGACCGCACCTATCCGATCGGCCTGCAGCGGCCCTGGCCGTCACAGACCCCGACACTGCTTGCCTGGATCAAACGCCATCGGCCGGAAACATTCGTGCGGATCGGCACGGTGTTCCTGTGCAAGGATTTCATCGTCAACCGCCTGACGGGAAAGCGCGTGAGCGAGGTGTCCGACATGGCAGGTTGCGGGCTGCTCGACGTCGCGCAGCGGCGGTATGACCGCGAGCTGATGACCGCCTTCGGGCTCGGCGATTGCATGGACCTGCTGCCGCCGCTCATTGAAAGTGCCGATATCGCCGGAACGGTCACGCAGGCCGCCGCCGACCAGACCGGTCTTGCCGCCGGCACGCCGGTCATTGGCGGTCTGTTCGACGTGATTGCCTCGGCAATCGGCTCGGGCGTAACCCGCACGGGTGCAGCGTCGATCATCGCCGGTACCTGGAGCATCAATCAGGTCGTCGTTGACGCGCCCCGCCTCAAAAAACCGTTCTTCATGTCGTCGACCTTCGATCGCGAGCGTTACATGGCGATTGAATCGAGTGCGACGTCGGCCGCCAACCTTGAATGGCTGGTGCGTGAGTTCTTCCACGGCGAACAGCCGGATGGAGGCTCGCCATTCGATCGCTGCTGTGAACTGGCGGCGGCGGTGGAACCGGCCACTGACGATCCGATCTATCACCCGTTCCTCTACGGCGCGCAGCAGGACGGCAATGCCCGGGCAGGTTTTTATGGCGTCGCGGGCTGGCATACGAAAGGCCATCTGATCCGGGCCTTGCTGGAAGGCGTGGCCTTTGGCCATCGCCAGCACATCGAAACATTGCGGGACGCAGGCGCCAATTTTGACGAGGCGGTGCTGTCCGGCGGCGGTTCGCGCAGCCTGATCTGGCCGCAGATTTTTGCCGATGTCCTGGGGGTTCCGGTGACAGTGGCGCGGTCGAGCCAGACCGGGGCGCTCGGCGCAGCAATCGCCGCGGGTACAGCGGTCGGCATTTTCCCCGATTTCGATGCCGGTGCCGCGGCCATGGTCGTAACGGAGCGGTCCTACCGGCCGGATGCTACAAGGGCTGGCCATTATGCCAGGCGCTATCAGCTCTATCGGGATATCGCCGATGCCATGGCGCCGGTCTGGAAGCGTATGGCCGCGCGTGACGCCGTGATGGCGGAGGCTGCAGCGTGAGCAATGCATCGCCAATAGATGAAGGCGCCTATGATTTTATCATCGTGGGGGCCGGATCGGCCGGCTGCGTGCTGGCGAACCGCCTGTCAGCCGATCCGAAAAACCGCGTCCTCCTGCTCGAAGCGGGCGGCAGCGACCGCTATCACTGGATTCACGTGCCCATCGGCTATCTCTATTGCATGGGCAATCCGCGCACGGACTGGATGATGAAAACCGCTGCGGAGGCAGGGCTGAACGGCCGCTCGCTTCCCTATCCGCGCGGCAAGGTGCTGGGCGGCTGTTCGTCGATCAACGGCATGATCTACATGCGGGGGCAGGCCGCCGACTATGATGGCTGGCGGCAGGCCGGGAACGCCGGCTGGGGCTGGGACGATGTCCTGCCCTATTTCCTCAAATCGGAAGACAATTACCGTGGAAATTCGCCGCTGCATGGGGCGGGCGGCGAATGGCGCGTCGAACGGCAACGCCTGTCCTGGCCCATCCTCGATGCGTTCCGCGATGCGGCCGAAGAGCTTGGCATTGGCAAGACCGATGATTTCAAGGGCGGTGACAATGAGGGTTCCGGCTATTTCGAGGTCAATCAGCGCGGCGGCGTTCGCTGGAACACCACGAAGGCGTTTCTGCGTCCTGTCTTGAAGCGGTCCAATCTTCGGGTATTGACCGGCGCGGAGGTGCAAAGGCTGGAGTTTGACGGCAAGCGCGCAACAGCCATCCGCTTTGAGCGAAACGGCCAGCTTTGCAAGGCTGCCGCTCGCGAAATCATCCTGTCGGCGGGCGCGATCAACTCGCCGAAAATCCTTGAACTGTCGGGTATTGGAGACTCTCATCTCCTGAAGCAGGCGGGTATTGAATCGTTTCATGACCTGCGCGGCGTCGGCGAGAACCTGCAGGATCATCTGCAGATCCGCACGGTTTTCCGCATCGAAGGGGCGAAAACGCTGAACCAGCTTTACCACAACCTCTTGTCGCGGGCCGGGATGGGACTGGAATACGCGTTGCGCCGTTCAGGGCCATTGTCGATGGCACCGAGCCAGCTTGGCATTTTTGCCAAAAGCGACCCCGCGCTGCTGACACCCGATCTGGAATACCACGTCCAGCCGCTCAGCACGGATCGCCTCGGCGAACCGCTGCACCGCTATCCCGCCGTGACCGTGTCCGTCTGCAATCTGCGCCCGGAAAGCCGTGGCAGCGTCCATGTCACCGGACCGGATGCCAGCCGGCAACCGGAAATCCGGCCAAACTACCTGTCAACGCCAGGCGACAGGCTGCTGGCGGCCCGGTCGATCCGCCACGCACGTAATCTCATGGCGACGCAAACCTTGAAAAAGTATCGTCCGTCGGAAATGCTTCCCGGCACGCAGTACCAGAGCGACGACGAATTGATCCAGCGCGCCGGGGATATCGCAACCACGATTTTTCATCCTGTCGGGACCTGCAGGATGGGCAGCGACGACCGGTCCGTTGTCGATCATGCCCTGCGGGTGCATGGCATCGCGGGACTGCGCGTCGTCGATGCGTCCATCATGCCAAACATCGTCTCCGGCAATACCAATTCGCCTGTCATCATGATTGCGGAAAAGGCAGCTGATCTCATTCTTCGCGGGGTGGAATAGCCCTGCTGTCGCGGAGCGCGGACCATATTCGTCTGGAGAACGCAGTATGGCCGCGGCAGTGAGAATTAACCTGTTCAGGGCCAAATAATGCAAAAAAAGTATCAATCTGGTGTTGGTGGCGTAGTAGCTATCGGCACTATCGGCGCTTACTATAAGGCCATAACGAGACTATGGCCTCTGGGAGGAGGCTGCCCAAGCCGGATTGACACCGGCTAGTGCGGGAGGAGCGCCGAATGAAGCCGGATTTGGAAGTTGTTGCCGTCGGCATTGCCGAATCGTTCAAAGCCTGGGAGCACGGCTATCCCTATCGCACAGTCCGTTGGCATTTCCATCCGGAATACGAGATCCATCATGTCGTTGTCACGACAGGCCAGTATTTTGTCGGCGATTTCATTGGTGATTTCGAGCCCGGCAATCTCGTGCTGACGGGGCCGAACCTGCCGCATAATTGGGTCAGTGACGTGCCGCCGGGAACGAGTTTGCCCCTGCGATGCCGGGTGCTGCAATTCTCCGAGTCGTTCTTTTCAACCGCAAACGAGGCATTTCCCGAGCTGTACGCGTGCAAGGAGATGCTGGAGATGAGCCGCCGGGGCGCATTGTTCTCCCCCCGGACAGCGGAATTGGTCGGTCCCTTGCTGGGAGAGCTTGTCGATGCGAGAGGGATCGACCGCATTCAGCTGTTCATGGGTATTCTCAATCATATGAGCAGCGCTTCGGGCACCAGGGAACTCGCGAGTGCGCGGTATCATCCCGACCCTTCCGGATTCATGTCGAGCGGGATGAACAAGGTTCTGGCCTATATCAATGCCAACCTGACCGGACGTTTCGTCGAAGGTGATCTTGCCGATCTGATCGGCCAGAACCCGAGTTCGTTTTCCCGCAGTTTCCGGCGCCACACCGGGATGGCGCTTGTCCAGTATGTCAACCGGTTGCGGATCAATTTTGCCTGCCACCTGCTGATGAGCAAACCCGATATGTCGATTACCGATATCTGTTTTACGTCAGGGTTCAATAATATCTCGAATTTCAATCGTCGCTTTCTGGAACAGAAGGGTATGGCACCCACAAGATTCCGAACATTATTGTCCAAAAATATAAGAGCGTCAGAAGCCGCCTGAGCGGGAAGGACCGGGAAAACAAACATTGACAGCAAGGCGCAACGAACCATGCCCGTGGTTCGAACGACCTTCCTTGTCCTTCAAACAGCATGTCCCGGCGTTCAACGAGCGCGGGATTCATCGAAACCATCATCATTTGGAAGGGAGAAATTCCAGTGACATCATTTGCATCGACGAAGACCGGCGCCGCGGCGCTCGCATTTTGCCTGCTCGGCGGAACGTCCGCATTCGCACAATCCGCCAAGCTAACGGATGCGACCATTGCGTTCCTGATGCCGGATCAGGCATCCACACGCTACGAGCAGCACGACTATCCGGGATTTGCAGCCGAGATGAAGAAGCTCTGTCCCGGCTGCAAGGTGATTTACCAGAATGCCGATGCCGACGTGTCCCGCCAGCAGCAGCAGTTCAACTCGGTCATAGCGCAGGGTGCCAAGGCAATCGTGCTTGACCCGGTCGACTCGACGGCAGCGGCCTCGCTGGTGAAGCTGGCGCAAAGCCAGGGTGTCAAGGTCATCGCCTACGATCGCCCGATCCCATCCACTCCGGCTGATTTTTATGTCTCCTTCAACAATGAAGGGATCGGCAAGGCGATTGCGGATTCGCTGGTACAGCACCTGAAGGCGTCGAATGTGCCGGCAGGCGAGGGCGGCGTCTTGCAGATCAATGGTTCGCCGACCGATGCTGCAGCCGGTCTCATCAAGAAGGGCATTCATGCGGGTCTCGACCACAGCGGCTATCCGATCCTTGCCGAGTATGACACGCCGGAATGGGCGCCGCCAAAGGCACAGCAATGGGCCAGCGGCCAGATCACCCGTTTCGGCAGCAAGATCCTGGGTGTTGTAGCCGCCAATGACGGTACGGGCGGCGGGGCTATTGCCGCCTTCAAGGCGGCGGGTGTCGATCCGCTTCCGCCCATTACCGGCAATGACGCGACGATTGCGGCGTTGCAGCTGATCATTGCGGGCGACCAGTACAATACCATCTCGAAGCCGAGCGAGATCGTTGCGGCAGCTGCCGCCAAGGTTGCCGTCCAGCTGCTGTCTGGCGAGACGCCGAAGGCCGAAATGACCCTGTACGATACGCCGTCCCAACTGTTCACGCCGGCGGTCGTCACGGCGGAGAATCTGAAGGCCGAGATTATCGACAAGAAGATCATCAAGGCGGAAGAGCTTTGCACCGGCCGCTATGCGGAGGGCTGCAGGAAGCTCGGCATCAATTGACGAATGCGTGAAAGACGCTTTCCGGCCGCACGCGGTCGGAAGCTCATCGTTTCACTCCGCCCTGGTATACCGAAAGGCAGGTAGCAATGACTGATATTTCCGATGAAACGATTCCTTCAGGCGAGCCTGTGCTCAGCCTGCGTGGTGTATCCAAGAATTTTGGCGCCGTGTCGGCACTGACGGACATTGATCTGGACGTGCATGCGGGCGAAGTCGTGGCCCTCGTCGGCGACAACGGTGCCGGTAAATCAACCCTGGTGAAAATCCTGGCTGGCGTGCACCAGCCAAGCTCCGGCACGATCACCTTCAGCGGCAATACTGTGACGCTGGCCAATCCGAGCACGGCGCTCGATCTGGGCATAGCCACCGTATTCCAGGATCTCGCGCTCTGCGAAAACCTGGATGTCGTTGCCAATATCTTCCTGGGCCGGGAACTCAGCCCGTTGAAACTCGACGAGACGTCGATGGAAGTGCGCGCCTGGACGCTTTTGAATGAGCTTGCAGCACGCATTCCAAGCGTGCGCATTCCGATTGCATCGCTATCGGGCGGGCAGCGCCAGACCGTCGCAATTGCGCGCTCACTTCTGCTCGAGCCCAAGCTCATCCTGCTTGACGAGCCAACGGCAGCGCTCGGCGTGGCCCAGACCGCCGAGGTGCTCAACCTGATCGAACGGGTCCGCGATCGTGGCCTCGGCGTGGTGATGATCAGCCACAACATGGAAGATGTGCGCGCCGTCGCCGACCGCATCGTGGTCCTCAGGCTCGGGCGCAACAACGGTATATTCTATCCCGACGCGTCGAACCACGAACTGGTCGGGGCCATCACGGGCGCCGCAGACAATTCGGTGTCCCGCCGGGCGCGCCGGCTGCAGGTGCCGGTCAACAGCAATCAGGAGGGACACCCATGACCAAGGACGGCAAGCAAGCCGCCATGTTGCTGGATCGCAGCGATGTGCGGGTAAAACATGAAGCCGGCGTGAGCGACGCAGTCCGCGCCTTTTTCGACCGCGTGAAATCCGGCGATCTCGGATCGCTGCCGGTCGTGGCCGGCCTGATCATCATCTGGACCGTCTTCGCCAGCCTCAATCCCATCTTCCTGTCGAGCAACAATCTCGTCAACCTGCTGTTCGATGCCTCGACGGTCGGGGTCATATCCCTGGGGATCGTCTGTGTTCTCATGGTCGGGGAGATCGACCTTTCCGTCGGCTCGATCAGCGGCTTCGCCTCGGCGCTGGTGGGGACGCTCTGGGTCAACCAGGGCTGGCCGATTGCCCTTGCGATCGTCGCGGCTGTCGCCGTCGGCGGACTGTTCGGCTGTCTCTACGCCTTGCTGTTCAACCGCCTGGGGATGCCGAGCTTCATCTCGACGCTTGCCGGGTTGCTGGCCGTGCTGGGAATGCAGCTCTACGTGCTGGGAGCGACAGGCTCGATCAATCTGCCCTATGGTTCGGCAATCGTCGATTTCGGCCAGCTGCTGGTCATGCCGCGTCCCGTTTCGTACACGCTTGCGGTCATACCGGGGATCGTTCTGCTGGTTTCGGGCCTGCGTACCATCGCGCACCGGCGCGCGGCACATCTGTCCGCGCCTTCGGTCAGCGGCATTGTTTTCCGCGCTGTGGTCATGACAACGGCTCTGGAACTGGTTGTGTTCTATCTCAATCAGGGCCGCGGCATTCCCTGGATGTTCGGTCTGTTCGTGGGCCTGGTGGTGGCCATGAGCTACGCATTGACCCGAACCCGCTGGGGACGGTCCATGACTGCTGTCGGCGGCAATCGGGAAGCCGCCCGCCGTGCCGGCATCAATGTGCGGTTCATCTACATGAGCGCCTTCGTGCTGTGCTCGATGTTTGCCGCGTTCGGCGGGGTGCTTTCGGCGGCCCGCCTCGCATCGGCGAGCCAGCAGGCCGGTACCGGCGACGTCAATCTCAACGCCATCGCGGCAGCGGTCATCGGCGGAACCAGCCTCTTCGGCGGCCGGGGCAATGCCTATTCGGCCCTGCTTGGCATCATCGTCATTCAGTCGATTGCCAATGGCCTGACCCTGCTCGATCTGTCGTCGTCGCTTCGCTACATGATCACGGGTGCCGTTCTCGCCATCGCCGTCATCGTGGATTCACTCGCCCGCCGATCAAGAGTGTCGCATGGGCGCGCCTGACACAAACCCCAAAGTGAGGAATGATATGAAACAGGATTTGTCCGGAAAGGTTGCGGCGATCACCGGCGCCGCATCGGGAATCGGCCTTGAATGCGCCAGAACATTGCTGCGGGAGGGCGTCAGCGTTGCCCTCATCGACAGGGCCGAAGGTGCCCTGACAAGCGTGTGCTCCGAACTGGGACCGCAGGCTTACCCTCTGGTTGTCGACCTGACCAATCCCGCCAGTGTCGCGACGATGATGCCGAACATTCTCGAGCGCTTTGGCAGGCTCGATATTTTCCACGCCAATGCCGGTTCCTATATCGGCGGAGAGGTGGCGGATGGTGATCCCGATGCCTGGGACCGGATGCTGAACCTCAACATCAATGCGGCATTCCGGTCGGTTCAGGCGGTGCTCCCTCACATGGTGGAGAGGAAGACCGGCGATATCATCATGACCAGTTCCATCGCAGGTCTGGTTCCGGTGGTGTGGGAGCCGATCTACACGGCGTCCAAACACGCGGTGCAGGCATTCGTTCATACGGTCAGGCGGCAGGTGATAAAGCACGGCATTCGTGTGGGTGCGGTCGCGCCGGGCCCGGTCGTCACGGCGCTGATCAGCGATTGGCCGCAGGAGAAGCTGGATGAAGCCATCGCTTCAGGCGGATTGATGGAGGCGAACGAGGTGGCGGAAGCCGTATTGTTCATGTTGTCCAGGCCGCGTAACGTCACGATCCGCGATATCGTTATCCTTCCACACAGCACGGACCTCTAGGCATGACACAGTATTTTCTCGGGATCGATGTCGGCACCGGCAGTGCGCGTGCCGGTATCTTTGACGGCAATGGCAGCCTTGTGGCATCGGCCAAACGGCCGATTTCGATCTGGCATGCAACGGGCGGCATCGTCGAGCAGTCGAGCGAGCAAATCTGGCAGGCCGTGTGCGGCAGCACACGGGAGGCCGTCGCATCGGCAAAGATTTCGGCTTCGGCAATCGCCGGGATCGGCTTTGACGCAACCTGTTCGCTGGTTGTGGTCGGCGCTGACGGAGCACCGCTCGCGGTTGGTCCTTCCGGGGATCCCGCCCGCAACATCATCGTGTGGATGGATCACCGCGCATCCGGCGAGGCAGCCGAGATCAATGCGGGCAAGCACGAGGTGCTGCGCTATGTGGGCGGCCGGATTTCGCCGGAGATGGAAACGCCGAAGCTTCTCTGGCTGAAGCGCAACCTGCCGGACCAGTTTGCCGCGGCCGGTCACTTCTTCGATCTGGCCGACTATCTGACATGGCGCGCGACTGGCTCGCTTAGCCGCTCGGTATGCACGGTGACCTGCAAATGGACCTATCTTGCGCATGAGAAGCGCTGGGATGCGCGGTATTTTCAGGATATCGGACTTGGGGAACTCGCTGCGGAAGGCTTTTCCCGCATCGGCACCGACATCGTCGATCCCGGCACCCCTCTGGCCGAGGGGCTGACGCAACAGGCCGCGGCCGATCTTGGGCTGATGCCGGGCACGGCTGTCGGTGCTGCCCTGATCGACGCCCATGCCGGCGGTGTCGGAACGCTGGGCGCTGCCGATGCCGCAGGGCATTCCGATGCACGAAACCGCATCGCTTACATCTTCGGGACATCGGCCTGTTCCATGGCATCCAGCGATCGTCCCGTCTTTGTCGACGGGGTCTGGGGACCGTATTATTCCGCGATGATTCCGGGCCTCTGGTTGACCGAAGGCGGCCAGTCGGCAGCCGGCGCGGCAATCGATCATCTCGTCACCATGCACCCCGCCCATGCCGAGGCCAGTGCCAAGGCCAAGGTTGAAAACCTATCCCTTGTTGCCTGGCTTGACCGTTGCGCCATTGCGCTCTGCCCTGATCTGTCGCATGCGGCGGAGCTGGCAAAATCGGTGCATGTCGTTCCGGAATTCCTCGGCAACCGCTCGCCGCATGCTGACCCCGATGCGCGGGCGGTCATTGCCGGTCTTGGGCTTGGAACGGATGTTGCAGATCTGGTTTCGCTCTACATTGCCGGCCTGTGCGGCATCGGCTACGGCCTCAAACAGCTTTTGGACAGGCTGGAGCAGGACGGTATCCACCTCGACATGATTGTTGCCAGTGGCGGAGCTGCCCAAAGTAACCTGGTGCGGCAGCTTTTGGCGGACACGACCAACCTGCCGGTCGCCATCGCCGACACGCCGGAACCGGTATTGCTGGGGGCAGCCATGCTCGGGGCGACAGCGGCGGGATACCACCCATCCCTGGCCGAGGCGATGAAGGGGATGTCGCGCCTTTCCAGAATATTCCAGCCGGTGGACGGTGCAATCGAAACCCTGCACCGGCATCGCTACAAGGCGTTTGAACTGTTGCAGTCGGCGGCATTGCAGGTTCGCCTGCTTGCGCTGGCCGATACGAAAGAAGCAGAGGAACCTCAGCGGGAAGGAGCAAGCGCAAGCTTGTCGTCGGCCGCACGTCCGTAAATGTCAGATAGGGTGGTCTGAAGGCCTGAGTAGTAGCTTGCCGGGCGCGTTGATGCGCGTTATATTTTCTTTTGGTTTCGTATTTGGTTCGCAGTGGTGCTATATTGGCTGGCGCTGGCGGGCAGGACGGTTGCGAACAGGGAGATGAGCGGTGGCACAGGA